>JAZSCX010000003.1:0-24476 GCA_045530865.1 Candidatus Avilachnospira sp. | reverse complement strand
CGCTGTTGCTGTCGCTGCTTCCGATGCCGCTGATGTTGAGGCTCTGAAGGCTGTCAAGTATCCCAACTCTGAACTGACCGTGGGCGAAATGGTCCCCGAGAAGGTTCTGGTTATCGGCGAGAACATCCAGATCCGCCGCTTCGCCCGCTTCCCCGAGAACACCTCCGTTGCTTATGTGCACGGCGGCGGCCGTATTGGCGTTCTGGTCAATCTGGCTGTGGAAGGCGGCATCGATGCTACCGAGATCGGTAAGGACGTCGCTATGCAGATCGCTGCTCTGAACCCCCGTTTCTGGGACAAGAGCCTGGTCACCGAAGCTGTTCTGGAAGAAGAGAAGAAGATTCTGGTTGCCCAGATGGACAACGATCCCAAGATGGCTGGCAAGCCCCAGCAGGTCAAGGAAAAGATCGCTGCCGGCAAGATCAACAAGTTCTACGAAGAAAACTGCCTCCTGCAGCAGGCTTTCGTCAAGGACGGCAGCATGTCTGTGGAGCAGTACATTGCTTCCGCTGCCAAGGCTCTGGGCGGCTGCGTCAAGTTTGTTGATGCCATCCGCTTCGAAAAGGGCGAAGGCATTGAGAAGAAAGTCGACGATTTCGCTGCCGAAGTCGCTGCGCAGGCCGGTCTGAACAAGTAAATTCATTTTGTGTCCAAAAGCACGCTGCACATCGCGGCGTGCTTTTTTCTTCATAATTCCTTAATTTGTATCTCCCGGCGGTTTGTGATATAATACAAAAATGAGGTGGTATTATGCTCATTCTCGGCTGTCATCTGTCATCCTCCAAGGGTTTTGCAGCTATGGGGGAGACGGCGCTTTCCATCCATGCCAATACCTTCCAGTTTTTTACCCGCAATCCCCGGGGCGGCAAGGCCAAAGAGCTGGATCCTGCCGATGCGGAAAAGCTGGTGCTGTTGCAGCGTCAGGGGAAGCTGGCACCTGTGGTTGCCCATGCACCCTATACGATCAATCCCTGCTCGGCGGAGCCCCGCACCCGGGAATTTGCCCTGCAGACCATGGCGGACGATCTGCGCCGCATGGAATATCTGCCCGGCAACTACTATAATTTTCATCCCGGCTCCCATGTGGGACAGGGCGTGGAGAAGGGTATAACTCTGATCACGGAGACCCTGAATACGGTCATGTTTCCGGAGCAGCAGACCACCGTTCTGCTGGAGACCATGGCGGGCAAGGGCAGCGAAGTGGGCGGCCGCTTTGAAGAGCTGCGGCAGATCATGGACGGCGTAGAACGAAAAGAGCGTCTGGGCGTTTGTCTGGATACCTGCCATGTCCATGACGGCGGCTATGATATCGTCAACGATCTGGACGGCGTTCTGGAAGAATTTGACCGGATCATCGGTCTGCGTCATCTAAAGGCCCTGCATATCAACGACAGTCTGAACCCCCTCGGCGCCCATAAGGACCGCCATGCAGTCATCGGCGGCGGACAGATTGGACTGGATGCCATGGTGCGGATCGTGACCCATCCCGCCCTGCGGGGACTGCCCATGATTTTGGAAACGCCCAATGAACTGGATGGCTATGCGGCGGAAATTGCTCTGCTGCGGAATAAGGAGGCACTGCTATGAAAAACAAGCTCCGGAATAATCCCTATTTCCAGCTGGGTGTGGTGCTGCTGATCGTGCTGCTGGTGGGCAGCTGTCTGCTGACGATTGTATTTCATCTGGAGGCAGCGGGCCGGATTGCCCAAAAGATCGGCGATGTGTGTTCCCCTCTAATTCTGGGCGTGGTGTTCGCCTATCTGATGAACCCGCTGATGAATTTTATGTATCGGCGGATCCATCCGTTTTTTCTGAAACGGAAAAAGGATAAAAAGAAAGCAGCCAACATCAGCCGGGCGCTCAGCGTGATTTTTGCCATTGCCTGCTCCCTGATTTTGGTCTATGAGTTTTTTGCCATGCTGCTGCCGCAGCTCTATGAGAGCATTGCCGGTATTGTTGGAAATTTTTCGGGCTATTATGCATCTTTGGAGCAGTGGGTCACGGAATTTCTGGCGGATAATCCCACCATACAAGAGTATGTAATGGACATTTTCAGCGGTGGCTTTGCCATGCTGCGGGACTGGATCACCAATGGACTGCTTCCCAATATGGAAACGATTATCAGCGGGCTGACCAGCTCTGTGATGAGCGTGGTGGGCATAGCGTTTGATATTCTGATTGGTTTCTGTGCGGCTGTATATATTCTCTGCTCCAAGGATACCTTTATTGCCCAGAGCAAGAAAGTGATGGTGGCAATCTGCAAGGAAAAGACTGCGGATCAGATTTTTGATCTGGGGCGTAAGATCCACAAGGTCTTTTCCGGGTTTATTATCGGAAAAATTCTGGATAGTATGATCATCGGCGTTCTGTGCTACATCGGTATGCTGATCCTGAAGCTGCCCTATCCTGCCCTGATTGCAACGGTGATCGGCGTCACCAATGTCATTCCGTTTTTTGGCCCGTTTATCGGTGCCATTCCCAGCACCCTGCTGATTTTGCTGGTTGATCCGCTGCAGGCGCTGTATTTTGGCCTGTTTGTGCTGGCTCTGCAGCAGCTGGACGGCAATGTGATCGGCCCCAGAATTTTGGGCGATACCGTTGGCATTTCCGGCTTCTGGGTGTTGGTATCCATCACAGTGGCAGGCGGTCTGTTTGGCTTTGCGGGAATGCTGTTGGGCGTGCCGGTTTTTGCGGTTTTGTACATGCTGGTGAATGATTATGTGGTGGCCCGCCTGAAGGAGAAGAACAAACCGCTGGAGACGCCGCAGTATCATTCCATTCAAAAGGTAGAGGATCTTCCGCTGCCGGAAGAGCGCTCTGATAAGTAAGCATTGCTTCGTTGCGTGTCATTGCGAGGAGGGTTTCGTAAGAAATCCGACGTGGCAATCCGTCCGAATTCAATAAGGAGTCACTATGAACGGTTCCCGGACATTACTGGAACAACTGAATATTCTTCTGGATACTGCCGTGATGTATGAACTGGCGGTGCGGTATCTGCTGCCGGTTCTTGCGTTGGTTGTGCTGGGACGGTGCGCGTGGTCGCTGCTGCTGTTCCGGAAGGAACCGGAGGTCTGGGCGTGGCTGACGGCGCCGGATGGGAGCCGCCTGCCGGTGACCCACTGGGAGACCCTGCTGGGCCGTGCCAGAAGCTGCGATGTAGTGCTGCATTATCCCACCATTTCCCGAAGCCATGCGGTGCTGACCCGCTATGATGACGGCAGCTGGTCTATTTCTGATGTGGGCTCCAAGGGCGGCATTGAGGTCAACGGCAAGCCGGTCACCATGGAAGTGGTGGATTACGGGGATGTGATCTGTCTGGGCGGCGTGGAATTCCAGCTGGTGCCCATTACCAAAAAGCAGGAGGCCATTCAGGCGTCTGTCCGTACCCACGCGGGAGATACGGTGCGTCCGGGCATTACTCTGCTGCTGCTGACCCTGCTCCAGATTCTCATGGGGCTGCAGCTTCTGCTGCGGACGGAATATTTTGCGGAAATCAGTACGGCATTTTTCCTGCTGATGGCGGCACAGTGGATTTTGTTTGCCTCCATGAAGGCACTGCGCCGGTCCGGCTTTGAGGTGGAGACCATCGCCTTTTTCCTGACCACGCTGGGCATGGCGGTGATCGCTTCGGACAACCCGTCGGAGCTGACCAAGCAGCTCATCAGCATCGGCGCCGGATTGGTGCTGTTTCTGGGCCTTTGCATTGCCCTGCGGCAGTTGGAGCGGGCAAAAAAGCTCCGCTATGCGGCGGCAGTTGTTTCTCTGCTGCTGCTGGCAGCCAATCTGGCTTTCGGCGTGGAGCTGGGCGGCGCAAAAAACTGGATTTTTATCGGCGGCATGTCCTTCCAGCCCTCGGAGCTGGTGAAGGTCTGCTTTATTCTGGTGGGCTCCTCCGCGCTGCAGCGGATCATGACCAAGCGGAATATGTTTTTGTTCATCGCCTATTCGGCGGTGATCTGCGGCTGTCTGGTGCTGATGAATGATTTTGGCACGGCGCTGATTTTCTTCACGGCCTTTGTGGTCATTGCGTATATGCGCTCCGGCAGCTTTGCCACCATTGCCCTGATTTTTGCCGCCATCGCCATGGCGGGCATGATCGCATTGCAGTTCCGGCCCCATATGCTCAGCCGGTTCTCCGCGTGGGGACATGTCTGGGAGAATGCCCTGACCTCCGGTTATCAGCAGACCCGGGCCATGATGTGCATTGCCTCCGGCGGCCTGTTTGGTCTCGGCGGCGGCAACGGCTGGCTGAAATATGTGGCGGCGTCGGATACGGATCTGGTCTTTGCCTTTGTGGCAGAGGAATGGGGCCTGCTGATGGCCATGCTGATGGTGCTAGCTATTGTGTGCCTTGCGGCCTTTGTGGTACGCTCGGCGTCGGTGGGCAGAAGCAGCTTCTATACCATCGGCGCCTGTGCCGTGGCGGCCATTCTTATGGTGCAGACGGTGCTGAACGTGTTCGGTACGGTGGATCTGCTTCCTCTGACCGGTGTGACGCTGCCCTTTGTATCCAACGGCGGCAGCAGCATGAGCGCCTGCTGGGGTCTGCTGGCCTTTATCAAAGCGGCGGATACCCGCCAGAATGCAAGTATGGCAGTGAAGCTGCCGTCCCAAAAGGAACTGAATGAAGAGGGGTGACCCATGAAACGAATATCCCACCGTATGGTGTTTTTACTGGTTCTGATGGCCATGTTGGCTGCGGGACTGATCCTGTTTGCCATTCAGTATGGCATGTATGCCGCAGACTGGGTCACATTCCCCGGCAGTCCCCATGTCTATGCGGGCAATAATCTATCCTCCGGACAGGTGACCGACCGGGAGGGTGTTCTGCTGCTGGAAAACGGAGAAGGCCGGGAATATGCGGAGGATGCTGCCCTCCGGCGTTCGACCATGCACCTGCTGGGTGACCGCTACGGATATATTTCGGCACCGGTGCTCAATACCTATGCCCATGAACTGGTGGGCTTCAGTCCCATCAACGGCCTGTACAGCGCTGTGGAGCAGGGCAGTACAGCGGAGCTGACGGTCTATGCCGAGGTGCAGAAAGCGGCGCTGGCAGAGTTGGAAGGCCGGAAGGGTACCATCGGCATCTACAATTATCAAACAGGCGAGCTTCTCTGCGCTGTTACGACTCCCACCTATGATCCGGACCAGATGCCAGATGTGGAGGGAGATCCCACCGGCACTTATGACGGCGTGTATCTGAATCGCCTGTTCCAGACCACCTATGTGCCCGGCTCCATTTTTAAGATTATTACGGCGGCTGCGGCACTGGAAACACTGGAGGATGCCCGTACCATGACCTTCAACTGTACCGGCAGTTGTGAGATCGGCGGGGATACCATCAACTGCAACGGTGTTCATGGTACGGTCAACCTGCAGCAGGCGCTGGGCAAATCCTGCAATGTGGCCTTCGGCCAGTTGGCGGTGCAGCTGGGCGCGGAAACCATGACGGCCTATGCGGAGAAGTTCGGCATCACACAGCCGCTGCAGTTTGACGGCATTACCACAGCGGCGGGCAGCTTTGATCTGGAAGGCGCTGCCGACAGCCAGATCGCGTGGGCCGGTATCGGACAGTATACAGACCTGATCAATCCCTGCCAGTACCTGACGGTGCTGGGTGCCATTGCCAATGACGGCAGCCCGGTGCAGCCTTATCTGATGCAGTCGGTTCGCAGCGGCGTCTTGACCGGCTACGAGGCAAAAACCCAAAAGCTGCCTGCGGTTCTGAAACCGGAAACCACGCAGGTGCTTTCGGAGATGATGCGCTATGCCGTGACGGACATCTACGGTGCATGGCAGTTCCCGGATCTGTATGTCTGTGCCAAATCCGGCACGGCGGAGCTGGGACCGGAAGAGACGCCCCATGCTACCTTTGCGGGCTTCATCCGGGACGAGCAGTATCCGCTGGCCTTTGTGGTAATCGTGGAGCATGGCGGCAGCGGCAGCGCGGCCTGTGCACCCATTGCGGGGCGTGTGCTGCAGGCCTGTGTGGATGCCATGGAGCGGGAAGCAAAAAACTGACAGAAAATTTTTGAAAAGATATTGACAAACTGCTCGTTATCGTGTATTATAACCAAGCTGTTTGAAGCAGCGCCCTTCGATGGAGTGGTATCGAAGAGGTCATAACGAGCACGACTGGAAATCGTGTGACGGTCAAAAGCCGTCCGAGTGTTCGAATCCCTCCCACTCCGCCAAAAATCGACATCCTTCGACAGAAGGGTGTCGATTTTACTTATTCACTATTACCTCTTCACTGTTCACTAAAACTGAAAGGTTGATTTATGGGAAGTAATAAGTAATAGTGAATAGTGAAGAAGTTGCGGCATCTGCAAAACTGGCGAAATACCTTTAGCCCATGCGCAGAAAAACAAGACATTCACGATCGTGAATGTCTTGTTTTTATCTTGGAGAGCTTCAATATGTATCAGGTTTCGTTTGTCAGATTCCAACTGGGATACAGTTCCCGGCAGACGTCCGCATGGGCTTCACAGTCCAGAAAATGTCCGAACACGGCCTTTTCCCGTTCTGTGGCATCTTCGGGGAAGCACTTGCGAAGGAAACCGACATAGTAGTCCCGGCTCTCCTCGCAGAAATCATGCCAGCCCTGTTTCCATTCGCCGTTCTGCAGCTGCTCACACCAATGGGCAAAGTCGGCCAGAATTTTTTCTTTCTGTTCTCTCTTAGCCAGGGTGATACCGTATTCTCCTACATTGACCAGCGGTACAAATTCGATCTCATGGGTGGAGGAATCGTACTTCACTGCCAGAGAACCGTTCCAGGTGGACGGATCCTGGTCATATCCGGGGATCCGGGAGAAATGGAAATTGCCCTGACCGTAGAGAATATGTCCGCCTTGGTAGTTTTCGTAGCAGCCGATACAGTGGGTGTGCTGGCAAAGTACCACATCCGCGCCGTTACGCACCATGGCGCGGCACACCCGGAGCAGCCGGGGAGAGGGGTAGCGGCAGTGTTCCTTGCCGCCGTGGTAGATGACCGCGACCCGGTCATTTTCGGCCTTGGCTTTGCGGATATCCTCCATGGTGTCAAATTCGTCGAAAGGACGGCTGCCCATTCTGTCGTCCAACGCATAGGAGTACTCGTGCTCGCAGACTGCGATGATGCACAGCCGCTCGCCGTTTTTTTCGATGATCAGATCTTTTCTGGAGTTCTCGTAGTTTTCACCGAAGCCGGTGTAAACGATGCCGGCCTCGTCCAGCGCATTCATGGAGTCTCGTGCGCCCTGCACACCGAAGTCGAAAATATGGTTGTTGCTGAGACCGCAGTAGTTGACGCCGAGCTTTTTCAGGGTGTGAACTGTGGCAGGGCTTGCCTTCAGCGCGGGACCGAATTTCCGGATCTCGTTGGAACTGTCGGTGAGC
Source organism: Candidatus Avilachnospira sp. (assembly GCA_045530865.1). Lineage (GTDB taxonomy): Bacteria > Bacillota > Clostridia > Oscillospirales > Oscillospiraceae > Avoscillospira. Next base: position 17,094 of record JAZSCX010000003.1, on the reverse strand, counting down.
GCAAACTCCACATTCACAAAATTAACATCGTTTCCATCAAACAAGCTCTGTGTATCGGTGAACAGCGCCGCAATGTCACCCTGTTCAAACAGGGGCTTGGAAGGCCCAAAGGGCACCAGATCTCCCAATAATAATGTTTTCATGGTACGACCTCCGATTATTGAAACTACGTGTCTGCATTATAATAGAATTGCATGGAAAAGGCAACCGTCATGCAGGGAAAAATCGTCATGGACGGACAACGATTATCATCTCGGGAGGTGCTCAGCGTGTCAAAAAAGTCCGATACGGTTGGCAGTACGAGCCTCCCCTGTGTAAGGGGTGATTCCCCCGGCGGGGGAAATGTCGCCGCAGGCGACAAAAGGGGGGCGCTAGTGGTGAGCGAAGGCGAACCGGAGGGGTTGCCGAAGAGAAAAGTTGCAATATTGCATTGATTTTCGGTAAATACGGAACTTTCTGCACAGAAATCCCTCAGTCAGCCTTACGGCTGCCAGCCTTCGGCCCAGGTCGCAAGCACAGCTTGCTCCCCGCTTTGGCTAAAAACATGCCACCGGCATGTTTTTTTAACGCGTCGCGCCCTTTACACAAGGGAGCCTTGGGTGTATCCTGAAAAATTAGGTTTTTTTGACAGTCTCAGCACCTCCCGAGACTATCATCTCGGGAGGTGCTTTTTAGGATACACCGGAGGTCAGCGGCTCGTTGCGGAGCTGATAGGCGGTTTTCAGTGTCAGGATCCATTTCATCACGATTCTGCCGTCCTTCGGCTGGATCCGGTAGATTTCGTTGCCCTGCTGGATCTCAAAGCACTTGCCGGGCTTGAAGGGCAGCATGGGAAACGCGTCAGCGGAAATGGAGTGAAGGAACGGCTGTCCGTGGAGTGTACCGTCGATCAGGAAGCCATCCGGTCTCAGATGTACCGTACCCTCGCCGACGGGATCAAAGCGGTGGCGCTTCTCGTTGATCTTCAGAATGGCCGCAGGCGTCTGCATATGATAATCCGGATTTTGCCGGATCTGCTGTCGTATAGTATCCTCAATATGGGCGTGCCAGTCGCTGGGATAGCGGAAAATGGTTTCCTGTCCGTTCTGTGCAGTCAGCAGGCCGTAGACGTCGCTCTGTACGGTATAGCCGCAGGAGCGGCAGGCCAGTGTGTTCTTTGCCGGTGTATGGATGGTGAACTCTGCGCCGCAGGCAGGGCACTGATACAGCACATTTTCCAAACCTTCCACCTGATCTCCGTTTTCGAAGGGGATTTTATGGGTATCATTATAGCGGTAGGCGTCAAATGCCATGTGTTCGTCCAGCAGGGCACGCAGCTCTTCGTTGGAATAGCTGTGAAGCGATTCTCTGTCTGCCAGAGAATACAGATCCAATGTGACCTTGCCGCGGCGGAAGGATTTGGACCACTTGGGATGGGAGAGGTAGGTGCCGCATATTTTAGCCATGTAGATATCGGCGTCCAGCCACTTCAAAAACTTCGCGGTGGCGGCTGGGATGGGAGTACACATGCCGCTTTCCGTCATCAGTCCGGCGGGGAAGATCAGCAGAACGCCGTCGTTGTCCAGCACGGCGCGCATCCGCTTCAGATCCATCGTGCTGGTTTGGAACTGGTTTTTTTCAATGATGCCGCAGGCCTTCATCAGGGAACAGATGGGCATGGAGTGCATAATGGAGCGGCTGGTGATGGCATGGGTCTTGGGAGGCACGACGGCATAGGTGACCAGAAAATCAATGGCAGATTCATGGTTGGCGATGATCACACGCCGTCCACTGCTGCCTTTCAGCTCGTTGCGCTGGATCTCCATCCGAAAATAAAACTTGCAAATCAGTCTGGAAACCAGCTGCAGAAGGGAAAACAGCGCGGGAACCGGCTTTCGATAAAGTGATGTATTGTGCATGGAGAACCTCCGATTATGAAAGTACGAAATAATTATAGCATATTGTGTCGAATGAATGAACTGGCAATATGAACAAATTATGAACAAATTATGATCACCGGGGGCTCGACAAAAATCGTGTGTACATTTTTCCGGAGTTATGGTATACTAAAAAACGATGTCCGCGGGATTCGGACAACCGGGGCAGCATAGACCCCGCAACATACCGGCCGATGCATATGGGCGGGAATGCATAGAAATATTGCACACGGGATTTGGCACATTCCGGCGAGACGGGGCCGAAATATGCGAATTCGTGGGCGAGGTTTCCTATGCCTGTTTGGCGTTTTTCCCGCAGCCGGCTGGGAAAATATGATTATAATATGTATGGAGTGAAATACTTTTGAGCGAAAAACTGAAAATCATCTCTCTGGGCGGCCTTAATGAGATCGGCAAAAACATGACCGTGCTGGAATACGGCAGGGACATCATCATTGTGGACTGTGGCATGGGGTTTCCCGAGGATGACATGTACGGCATTGATTCGGTCATTGCCGACACATCCTATCTGGTGAAGAACAAAGATAAGATCCGTGGTATGTTCATTACCCACGGTCATGAGGATCACATCGGCGGTATCCCTTATGCCATGCAGAATTTCCGCACGCCCATCCACGGCACCCGCCTGACCATCGGTCTGGTGAAGCGGAAGCTGGAAGAATTTGATCTGGATCAGAAGGTCAAGATGTTCACCCATGAGGCGGGTGAAACGGTCAAGGCCGGCAACTTTCTGGTGGAGTTCATCCATGTAAACCATTCCATTGCCGATGCGGTGGCTTTTGCCATCAAAACCCCCGTGGGCACGGTGGTCATGACCGGCGACTTCAAAATTGACAGCATGGATCCCACCGGCATTCTGGATCTGGGCCGCTTCGGCGCACTGGGTCAGGAGGGCGTTCTGGCGCTGCTGTGCGATTCCACCAATGTGGAACGTCCCGGCTATTCCATTTCGGAAATGCAGGTGGCAGAGGGGCTGGATCGCCTGTTCAAGGACTGCGACCAGCGAATCATCATCACCACCTTTGCTTCCAATGCCCACCGAATCCAGAATATCATCAATGTGGCCCACCGCTATGGCAGAAAGGTGGCCGTCACCGGCCGCAGCATGGAAAATGTCATCAAGGTGTCCACGGAGCTGGGTTACCTGAAGGTTCCTCCCAGAACCTTGGTGGATATCAGTGCCATCAAGACGTTGCCGAAGAACAAGGTTGTGGTGGTCTCCACCGGTTCTCAGGGCGAGAATATGTCCGCCCTGTACCGTATGGCCTTCACCGGGCATAAGCAGGTGGAGATTCAGCCCGGCGACCGGGTCATTATTTCCGCCTCTGCCATTCCCGGCAACGAAAAGGCTGTCAGCAAGATCATCAATGAGCTTTACCGCAAGGGCGCCGATGTGGTGGCGGACAAGAGTTTGGATATCCATGCGTCCGGTCACGCGGGCAGGGAAGAGCTGAAGATCCTCCATGCCCTGCTGAAGCCCCGGTTCTTTATCCCGGTCCACGGCGAGCAGCGCCACCTGCAGGCCCATTCCAAGCTGGCCCAGTCCATGGGCATGGATCCCCGGAATATTTTTATTTCCGATATCGGCCGCGTCATCGAGCTGACCAAAACCACCTGCAAGATGGCAGGCACTGTGCCTGCAGGCAGAATTCTGGTGGACGGCACCGGTGTGGGTGATGTGGGCAGTGTGGTTCTGCGTGACCGCAAACATCTGGCGCAGGATGGTATGCTGGTGGTGGTGGTCAACCTGTCCTCTGAGGATGGCAGTGTGATCTCCGGCCCCGATATCATCACCAGAGGTTTCGTCTATGTGAAGGAATCCGAAAACCTCATGGAAGAACTGCGGATCATTGCGGCCCATGCCATTGACCGCTGCATTGCGGGCGGTGTCCGGGACTGGAGCGCTATGAAGGCTAACATCAAGTCCGATCTTTCCGGCTACCTGTTCAAGAATACCAAACGCAACCCCATGATCCTGCCCGTCATCACGGAGATCTAAGGCTCCCCTTGGTGCCTAAGGGGAGCTGGCAGCGAAGCTGACTGAGGGGATCAGAATGTCCGATCCTGACCTTTTTTCAAAGCTTCGTAGGGCGGTCAGACCCTTGGCCGCCATGCTGGTTCGTCAACATCTGTCATTGCGAGCCTTCGAAGAAGGCGTAGCAATCTTAACCGATCAACGCCCGTTTCACAGAAACGGGCGTTTTTGGTGTTTTTTATGGAAATACATCTGTAATCCACAGAACGATTTGTTGGATATTGGGATTGTATTAAGCGTTTTACATTGCTATAATGAGGAAAAATCCCGCATGGCTCTGCTATGCGTTATGGAGGCAGCATTATGTATCGTATCCGTACCATGAACAAGATCTCTTCCGCCGGTCTGGCCGTGCTGGATAAGCTGTATTTCCAGGTGGGCGATAATGTGGAAAAGCCCCACGGCATTCTGGTTCGTTCCGCCGCCATGGCAGATTATGAATTCCCCAAGTCTCTCCGCGCCATTGCCCGTGCCGGTGCAGGCGTCAACAATATCCCCGTAGACCGCTGCACGGAAAACGGCATCGTGGTATTCAATACCCCCGGCGCCAATGCCAATGCAGTCAAGGAGCTGGTCATTGCCGCTCTGCTGGTGTCCTCCCGTGATTTCGTGGCGGCCAGCAACTGGATTCATCAGCAGGCCGAAACTGGCGCAAAGGTTTCCGAAGTGGTGGAAAAGGGCAAGGCACAGTTTGCGGGTCCTGAGATCAAGGGCAAGACGCTGGGTATCATCGGTCTGGGGGCCATTGGTGTTCTGGTGGCAAACGCCGCCGTGGCACTGGGCATGGAGGTCTATGGCTATGACCCCTATCTGTCTGTGGAAACGGCACTGCGTCTGGACGGCTCTGTCCATCATGCCAAGGAACTGGATACCATCTTCGAAAAATCCGATTATATCACCATCCATGTGCCCTATAATGAGTCTACCCGCCACACCATCGATGCAGAGGCCATTCAGAAGATGAAGGGCAATGTCCGTATCATCAATCTGGCCCGCGGAGAGCTGGTGGATGATGATGCCATGATCGAGGCCTTGAATACCGGCCGTGTTGCCCGTTATGTGACGGACTTCCCCAACGAGAAGATCCTTAATGCCAAAAATGTGGTCGCGATTCCGCATCTGGGCGCTTCTTCTCCTGAGAGCGAGCAGAATTGTGCCATTATGGCAGCCAAGGAATTGAAGGACTATCTGGAAAACGGCAACATCCGCAACTCCGTCAACCTGCCCAATGTCTTTATGGAGCGCAGCGGTGTGGCTCGTCTGTGCATCATCCACCGGAATATCCCTGCCATGCTGGCAAATATTATGGCAGTCCTGTCCCGGGAGGGTGCCAACGTGGAGCATATGACCAATAAATCCCGCGGCGACTATGCCTATACCATGATCGATCTGGACAGCACCATTTCCGAACAGCTGCGGCTGGATCTGATTGCCATTGACAATGTGATTCGCGTCCGCGTTCTGCAAATGCACTGATAGCAGGAAACCGAAAAGCTGCTTGAAAAGTACGACCGTGTTGTGCTGGCCGGCGATTCCGTCACGGATATGGGCAGAGCCCGTCCTGTGGGCGAGGGCCTGTTCGACTCTGTGGGCAGAATTTCCGCAAAATGATCAAGCCTGCCAAGGCCATCGCCAAGGGTGTCATACTGTGCATGCCCTATTACATGGAGCCCAACCGTCAGAATCCCATGCGTGCCAAGATGGATCAGTATGGTGCCGTCTGCGCCAAACATGCAGAGGAGTACGGCTGCATCTTCGTGGACTTCCAGCAGATGTATGACCGATACTTCAAATATCAGCATTCCTGCTTTATCGCATGGGACCGGGTGCATCCCAACCAGATCGGCTTCGACTATAACCATATTCCCGAATAATCCCGACGCCGGACTTCAGTAAGGCAGTCTGGACTTGCCTGAAACGGCCAATTTGCGGTGACTTTGACCGATTCTCTGGCGTTCTTATTGAAAATGAAATAGAAAAACAGGCTCCGAAACCCCGTTTTCATGGTTGAAAACGGGGTTTCGAATTGTTTGGAGACGGAAAAAACGCAAAAAAACACGGTTTTTTCGCGAAAATCTCACGAAAAAACCGTGTGATTCAACATGTTCAACGGGGCATGGCGTGTTCGGCCAGCGTCTGATACATGCTGTCTGTCAGGTCACAGTCATAAAAGACCTTGTAATACTCGGTGACGGCTTCCTGCAGATCATAGTTGACATAATCCGGATACAGCAGAGCGCCCAGCCAGAGCATGCCCAGATACCGCTGCACCGCCGGGGGAGAGGACAGCCAGCCGTAGGGGCCATAGGGCTCCTCGTAATACTGCCCCGATTGGATGGCGGACAAGCTCTGCCAGCTCTCGTTGGAGCCAACGGTATCATAAATGCTGTCCGGGGCAAAGAGGATGACCTCCGGATCCCAGACCAGCAGCTGCTCCAGATCCACTTCATTTCCGTCACCACTGGAGACGACGTCCTCCAGATCAGCCAGATTGTCGGCAAGAAGATTGACAGTGTCGCCATGGAAGGATCCCTTGGCAATGACATGGTTGCCGCTGTCTCCAAGGCAGTAGAGTACGGATTTTCTGGCATTGTCCGCATCCACCTGTTTCATTATGGCGGTGGTCTGATCCAGAATCTTCTGGCAGTAGGATGCCAGCTGCTCTGCTTTTTCTTCCCGGCCGGTCAGCTCGCCCAGCATCCGGTAGGCTTCCGGTGCGGTGGCGACGGAGGCATCCACATGAACAAAGGGGATGCCGGTTTGATTGGAGAGGCGTTCCATATCCTCCCGGATGGTTGCCTTGGCATCGCCGATGTCGATGACCACATCGGGGTCGGCCTGCAGGAGCGCTTCCAGATCCATTTCTCCCTTGCCGCCGTAGAGCTGGCCGATCTCCGGCTTTTCAAGGATGTAATCCGGCAGATAGATTGCGGCATCCACAGAGTAGGCATTGCTGACGCCTACCAGCAGGTCGCCTGCCAGGGGCAGAATGTAAACCTGACTCAGAGGGCCGGAAATGGCGATTTTCGTCACGGTTTCCGGAACTGTAACGGTACGCCCGGTGGAATCGGTAAACTCTCTGGTTGCTGCATCTGCGGCAGGTTCGGCAGGCACACAGCTGCACAGCAGCAGGCACAATACAAGAATCAGGGAAAGAATCTGCTTTTTCATTTTATATCCTCCTTTTTGGCAGGCAGACCCGGACCTGATCCTCATGGAGGGATAGAACTTCCGTGTCTACCTGATACAGCTTCTGCAATGTGGAGGCAGTGATGACCTCAGCGGGGGTGCCTTCCAGCAGCACCCGACCATTTTGCAGGGCGAGGATCCGGTCGGAGAACAGGTAGCTGTGCTCCGGATTGTGGGTGGTCTGGATGACGGTGTAGCCTTCGGCAGTCAAACTCCGGGTTTGCTCCTGCACCAGAAGCTGATTGCCGAAGTCCAGATTGGCGGTGGGCTCATCCAGCATGAGAATGGGCGCGTTCTGCACCAGTGCGCGGGCGATCAGCACCAACTGCTGCTCGCCACCGGACAGGCGGTGGTAGCAGCGGTGGGCAAGATGGGCAATGCCCATTTTTTCCAATGCCCACCGACTTCGGGCCTGTTCGGTCTTGCCGGGGGTGCGGAAGGGGCTGAGACTGCCGGTGGCGCCCATGAGGACAATATCGGACACACTGAAATTGAAAACCGGACGGCTGGACTGTGGGATATAGGCCATGCGCCGGGCGGTTTCCCGGACGGAAAAGCTTCGGGTATCTCGGCCATCCACCAGCACCCGACCGGTGTAGCCGGACAGCAGGCCGAGGATACACTTGAACAGGGTGCTTTTGCCCGCGCCGTTGGGGCCGAGGATGGAAAGAAACTGACCTTTCTCCAAGGTAAAGCTGATATCCTGAAGCACCGGACGGCCTGCATAGGAGAAGGAGAGGTTTTTCACTTCAATGCTCATAGTGATCCCCCTTTCCGGTAATCAGCCACAGGAAGAAGGGCGCACCAATGAAGGCGGTGAGAATGCCGATGGGAATTCCGGCGGTGGTAAGGTTACGGGAGACATTGTCCACCACCAGAAGGAAGATGCCCCCGCCCAGCACAGAGGCAGGAAGCAGGCACCGGAAGTCGGAGCCCACCAGACGGCGCATCATGTGGGGAATCACCAGACCCACCCAGCCGATCATGCCGCTGACAGAGACGGATGCGGCGGTGACCAGGGTGGAGCAGAGGACAACCCAAAGCCGAATCCGGGGGGCGTTGACGCCCATGGCACGGGCTTCATCATCGCCCATGGTGATGACGTTCAGCTGCCAGCGAAGCAGCAGCAGAGGAACCAGTCCCGCTGCCATAGGCAGCAGAACAAATCCAAGGTCCGACCACTGGGTACCGGACAGACTGCCCATGAGCCAGTAGGTGATCTGGGGCAGCTTGTTATTGGGATCGGCAGTCAGTTTGACAAAGGAGGTTCCTGCCTGAAACAGGGAGCTGACCATAATGCCGGCCAGCACCAGACCGAGGATTCGGTCGCCTTTGGCATGGCGGCTGACGGTAAAGACCAGTGCCACGGTCAGCAGGCTCATGAAAAAAGCGGAGAGGGTGATGCCGACGGTGGAGAGCCCCAGCAAAATGGCAAGGGCGGCGCCGAAACCGGCTCCTGCCGAAGCGCCCAGAATATCCGGAGAGGCCATGGGATTTTGGAAAACGCCCTGATAGGAGGCACCGGCTGCAGCCAGACAGGCTCCCACCAGTACGCTCAGCAGCACCCGGGGCAGGCGGATATTCCAAACGGCGGCAGCCATTGCGTCGGTCCAGTAGGGACGGATGGGCAGACCGAGCTTGCTGCCGAGAATCCCCAGCAACTCCCGCAGGGGGACGGGATACTGTCCCAGCAGGAAGGAGCAGAGAATGCAAATCAGCAGAAGGATTGCCATGAGGGCCACGGTTTTGCGGTGACGGGAGAGGGTGTGTTTCATAGGCAGTTCCTCGGAAGGTGCGAAATGTATGGGGTGTATTTTCGTACCCATTGGGTTACTGCAGCCAGCGCTGTGGGGTCGTTGGGGCCGGACAGTTCCAGTACAGCGGTATCGGGCGCGGTTTCCAGCTGCTGCCGCAGACGATCCGCGGCCTGCAGGTAGGCTGCGGGGAGTGCAGCGGTATGCTGCAGGGCAAGGCTGTTGTGGATGCCCTTCAGCACGCCGATACAGGGCGTGTCCGAACTGAGAAATTCATCCAATGCCGCCTGAAACTCCGGCAGCAGCAGTTCCATGCCGCCGATTTCATCCAGAAAGAAGAAGGGGGCAGGTTCCCGGAGAATTTGAACGGCTGTATGGGTGAAGGGGTGGCTGTGCTTTTGAGGCGGTGTTTGCCGCAGATCAAGGAAGATCTCCGGATCGCCTGTGCCGTTGGCACGTTGGAGATAGAAATACAGAGGACGGTCGGTTTCGTCCTTCTGACGTTCGGTGACAAAGCCGCCTGCGGCAGAAAGCCTGCCCTGCAACGCACTGCGGAGCAGGGTAGACTTACCGCAGCCGGAGGGTCCGGTGAGGAAGATGCGAGTTTTGGAGGTTGTGTTCATCGGTTGTTCCTCTCTGCCCGATGGAGGATCATCTGGGCGCAGATGGAGATGGCGATTTCCGCGGGAGTATCGCCCTTGATCGGCAGACCGATGGGGGTGATGATCTGGTTCAGCTCGTCCTCACTGAGACCGTGCTCCTCTTTCAGCGCTTTGCGCACACCGGCGGCCTTTTGGCGGCTGCCGATAACACCGCAGTAGCAGGGATGGCGGCGGAGAATTTGTGCCTGTACGATGGTATCGTAGGCATGTCCGCGGGTCATGACGCAGACATAGTCCTCTTCGGTGATGGTGAGATAATCGCTGAGCCGGCACATATCGGCCAAAATGATGGACTCGGCGGTGGGGAAGCGTTTGCGGGTGGCAAATTCCTCCCGGTCCTCCACCAGCACGCAGCGGAAGCCCACATGGGTCAGGACAGGTACCAGCTCCTGAGCCACATGTCCGCCGCCGAAGATATAGACCTTGCCGCTGAAGCTGATCTGCTCCACGAACAGGTCACCAAACCGGACAGGACGGCGGGGAAAAGGCAAATCGGCAGGAGCCTGCAGGCCGAAAAAGCCGCTGTCCTTGGTATACAGACCGATTTTTCCGGTGCGGACATCCGTCAGGAACCAGAGGTCCCGGCCTGCGGCAAAGTCCTGTTCGGCCTGCCGCGCCAGCGCTATGGCGGCAGCATCACCGGCGGGGAGATAGTGGAAGAATACGTTCACGGCGCCGCCGCAGATCATGCCGAGGTTGTGGACATCGTTTTTGTTCAGGCAGAAGTCCCGGATGACGGAGGCCTTTTCTTCCAGTACTGTGGCGGCGACCTGAATTGCCCTTCCCTCCACAGCGCCGCCGCCGATGGTGCCGCAGATACGGCCTCCTTTGCCCACCAGCATCCGGGCACCGGCGCCACGGGGCGTAGATCCGGAGGAGGCAATGACAGTGACCAGCACCAGATCCTCCTGCTGGGAGAGACGGTCATAAATGGTTTGGATCATGGTTCGCATGGGGGTTCCTCCTTTGTGCAGACAATGGATGTATCGCCTGACGGCGATGCGCTCCCTCAGTCAGGCTTCGCCTGCCAGCCGCCGAACAGTGGTAATTACGGCGGCAGACCCCGCCTGAAGATGCGGGGCCAGCTCCCTCAAAGAGGGAGCCTTTGCGGCGGCCAGGGGTCTGGCCGCCCTACAGGATGTGTAGCAACAATCAGATTTCGAAGCGGCGGCGGCTGAACATCTTTGCAAGGCCGCCTTCGGAGGTCTCCCGGAAGCGCTGGTTCATGCTGATGCCCGTTTCGTACATGGTTTTGACCACCATATCGAAGGAGATCCGCTGGGTATCCGCCAGGAAATAGGCCAGGTTGCAGGAATTCATGGCACGAAGGGCTGCAACGGCGTTGCGCTCGATGCAGGGCACCTGCACCAGACCGCAGATGGGGTCGCAGGTCAGGCCCAGGTGGTGCTCCAGCGCAATCTCGGCGGCGTACTGGATCTGCGCCATGTTCAGACCAAACAGATATGTAAGGGCGGCGGCTGCCATGGAACAGGCGGCGCCGATCTCTGCCTGACAGCCGCACTCCGCGCCGGAAATGGAGGCGTTGCGCTTGATCAGATTGCCGATCAGACCGGCAACTGCCAGTCCGCGAAGCATTTTTTCATCAGATAGACCCCGCTGCTCCTGTACATAGACCAGACAGGCCGGCAGCACGCCGCAGGCGCCGCAGGTGGGTGCGGTGACGATGGTGCCGCAGTCGGCATTCTGCTCGCTGACGGCGAAGGCATAGGCCGACATGATCCGGCATTCCCGCACCTGCGGGACTTCGTTGGGAGCGGGATTCTCGTAGAGGATCTTAGCCTTTCGTTCCACACGCAGTCCGCCGGGCAGAATGCCCTCGGCAGCCAGACCTTCCCGGACAGAATTTTTCATCACTGCCCAGATCTCCGCGAGGAAGTCCCAGATTCCGTCATCTTCGTTGATCTCCACATACTCCGCCAGATCCAGTCCGCGGAAGCGGCAGAACTGCTCCACCTCCGCGAAGGAATTTTCGGGATAGACCTCTGCCAGCTTGGCAGCAGCGTGGCCTTCGAAACGGATATCGCCGCCGCCAATGCTCTCCACCCGCAGGGTGTCATAGACCTGCCTGTTTTTGATGGCGGAGAAGTCCATGGTGTTGGGGTGGGTCACATCCGCAGGAAGATCGGTGCGGAACACGATCTGCGTGGGCAGGGGAGAGAGCACTTCCAGAAGCACCCGGTCGGTGCCGTGTCCCTTACCGGTTTTGCTCAGAGAGCCGAACAGATCTACCTGAAAGGCCTCCGCATCGGGATGGGTGGCCTTGAAGTGGGTGGCTGCCCGCTCCGGGCCGATGGTATGAGAGCTGGAGGGGCCTTTGCCGATTTTATAGATATCCCGGATCGATTTCATGGCAGAGTCTCCTTTATATTATATATAGTATCTTTATTATATCAGATCCTGCGGGGATTGCAATGGGGTCAGCGGTTCGCTTTGGACAGGGCCTCCATTGAAAGCTCCCCGGCCAGCTTGAAGAGGGCGTCCTGCAGTACCTGCTCTGTGGTCAGCTCGGCGGTTTGGGCGATGCGGTCATAGAAACGGGCTGTGGCCGGATCGAGACAGATGAGAAATTCTTCCATGGCACACTCCTTTTCCGGAAAGTATCCCATCCTATGCAAAAGCCTGCGGGATGGATACTGCGGGGGAGAAAGTCGGCGGTTTTCGGAAATTATGATGTAATTGCAGCGCTATCTCCCTCCGGCTTTACTATGAGGAGATCTACTCCTGCAGATATTCCGCATAGTCCTTTTCCAGATGCTCGGCCATGGCGTTTGCGGCGCGTTTTCCGTCACCGTCCGCAACGGCCTGCGCGATCAGCAGATGGTCTTCCACACCGCGGAGAGTTAGACTGTCCAGCGCGCATGGAGCGCATCTGGCCGGCTGCCGAGTGGTAGAAACTACACAGCATGGCGTTGAACTGCACCCCGCTTCTTAGTAAAGTATACTATACTTGTCTAACAAACGGGGTGCAGCTCGTAATTTGCTGAATGTGGCGTTTTATGTTGAAATGTGCTGGTTGTTCTGTTACAATTAACAAAAAGGTATCTTTGGGAGGTAAGGATGTATTCTGCAGATATTTTGCTCAATGCAGCGACTATTCGACCAAATTACAAAAATTTAATAGACGGAATAGAACTTCTGAAGCAAATTAAGGACAAAAGCCTGAAAGTTGTTTTCTTTGATCCGCAGTATAGAGGCGTTCTTGATAAGATGCAATATGGAAATGAGGGAAAGAGCAGAGGGAAGCAAAGAAGCGAATTGATTCAGATGACAGAAGAAACGATTGTTGCGTTTCTGAGAGAAATAGAGCGAGTTTTGGTTCCCAGTGGATATCTTTTTTTGTGGGTTGATAAATTTCACCTTGTAGAAGGTGTGAGACCGTGGTTCAGCGATATGTCCATCAATACAGTAGACATGATCACGTGGAACAAAATGAAAATGGGAATGGGCTATCGAACTCGCAGACAGTCAGAGTATTTGGTTGTGCTTCAAAAGGCGCCTCAACTGGCAAAAGCGACGTGGAGTATCCACAATATTCCTGATGTTTGGAATGAAAAAACACCCAAAGTTCATCCGCATTCCAAGCCTATTGAATTACAAAGACAATTGATATTGGCAACCACCGATGAAGGAGACTTTGTTTGTGATCCTGCATCTGGCGGATATTCTGTTTTTGAAGCATGTAAATTATGTAATCGGAATTTTATTGGTGGAGACATTCAGTTTGGAGAGGAAGAAGAGGTTGCTATATGAAAATAGCTGATGCAAAGGGCAGACAAGATGGTGGATCTGGTTATACGCGAGTATTGGGCAATAGTGAACTTGGTCAGCTTATTTCACGTATACAATCGACAGTTATTAGTAATGGTTCAGAATTGGAGCGCATTATTGTATCGATGACAAATGTTGTTGATAATTTGGATTCCTTTATCGATAGTGTGACTGATGGTTTGCATGAAGATGGCGTTTTTCTTTGCCAGAAAAAGGTGTTGAAGAAGAGTAGATATGCCCAGGCAGGGATAGAACCTGATTTGCTTGTTTTTATTGTAGAACGTCGGCGTATATGTAAAGTGATTGAATTAAAAGATGGTGATATGTTCGATACAAAGAAAAGTGAAGGTGAAAAACTGCATCTTGAACAGTTTTCTACTTCCTTTGGAGCAAGGATACCGTTTGTAACGGAGTATTATATTTGCAGTTTTAATCAAGAGGATAAACAGCACATTAAAGAGGGTTTCAAAAATAGATTTGAAATAGAGAACATTATGACAGGACGAGAGCTGTGCCAAATTCTCCAGATTGATTATGATGCAATTATTGAACGAAGAAGACGGGACATGCAGGAGAACCTAAATTATTTCGTGGAACAGCTTTTAGAAATCGAAGAAGTTAAAGAATTGATACTACAAAAAATATAATCAGAAAAATCCTTCTGTACAAAAAGTGCAGAAGGATTTTTGTTATTTATATTCTGCAAAAAATGAGAAATGTTGGGGAAATCTCTCTGCCTTGACAAACTTAGTAGCATATCGTATAATTTTGTACTATGGAAAATGAATTCTTATTCCGAAAGGAAGGCAATAAAGATGGCAAAAGAGAAAAAAGTGGAACAGATCACCGATATGGAGGTCGACTTTGCCCAGTGGTACACCGATGTGTGCAAAAAGGCAGAGCTGATTGACTATTCCTCCATCAAGGGTATGTTTATTTACCGTCCCTATGGTTATGCCATTTGGGAGAATATCACCAAGGTGCTTGACGGCATGTTCAAGGCCACCGGCCATGAAAACGTCATGATGCCCATGCTGATCCCCGAAAGCCTGCTGCAGAAGGAAAAGGATCACGTGGAAGGCTTTGCACCCGAGTGCGCATGGGTCACCTACGGCGGCAGCGACAAGCTGGAAGAGCGCTACTGCATCCGTCCCACCTCCGAGACCCTGTTCTGTGAGCATTTTAAGAACGTCATTCACTCCCATCGCGACCTACCCAAGCTGTACAACCAGTGGTGCTCCGTCCTGCGCTGGGAAAAGACCTCCCGTCCCTTCCTGCGTCACCGGGAATTCCTGTGGCAGGAAGGCCACACCATGCATGCCACCGAGGAAGAGGCCCGCGGCGAAACCATGCAGATGCTGAACATCTACGCCGACTTCCTGGAGAACACCTTGGCCATGCCCGTGATCAAGGGCCGAAAGACCGACAAGGAGAAGTTCAACGGCGCGGAAGAGACCTACACCGTCGAGTGCATGATGCACGATAAGAAGGCGCTGCAGTCCGGTACTTCCCACTACTTCGGCGACGGCTTTGCCAACGCCTTTGATATCACTTTCACCGGCAAGGACAACACCCTCCATCATCCCCATCAGACCTCCTGGGGTGTGTCCACCCGCATGATCGGCGGCATCATCATGACCCACGGCGACAACAACGGTCTGGTTCTGCCTCCCAAGGTCGCTCCCGTTCAGGTCATCGTCCTGCCCATCGCCCAGCATAAGCCCGGCGTTCTGGAAGGTGCCAACGGTCTGAAGGACCGTCTGGTGGCAGCCGGCTTCCGTGTCAAGCTGGATGACTCCGATCAGTCCATGGGCTGGAAGTGCGCCGAGTACGAAATGAAGGGTGTGCCTCTGCGCGTGGAGTGCGGCCCCCGCGATCTGGAAAACGGTCAGTGCGTGCTGGTCCGCCGTGTGGACGGCGTCAAGACTGTGGTGGCGCTGGCAGAGCTGGAAGCTGCCGTTGCCGAGCAGCTGGAGCTGGCCCATGTGGAAATGTACAACAAGGCCAAGAAGAACCTGACCGAGAACATCTACGAAGCCTATTCTCTGGAGGAGGCCAAGCAGATCCAGCAGGAAAAGGGCGGCTTCATCAAGACCATGTGGTGCGGCGAGCTGGAATGCGAGCTGAAGATGAAGGAAGAGGCCGGTATGTCCTCCCGATGCATGCCAGTGGAGCAGGAGCACCTCGGCGATGTCTGCCCCATCTGCGGCAAACCCGCCAAACACAGCATCTACTGGGGCGTGGCGTACTAAGTAATAAGTAATAGGTAATAGTGAACAGGTAGGGCGGCCAGACCTCTGGCCGCCTTACAGTGAGATCAGATGTCGGCTTGTGCGGATTGCACAGATGGAGAATACATCTGAAACGCGTTTCACGGCGTTTTGCCCATCGGCGCTTTGCATTGTTAAATTCTCTGTTTTGACCGAAAAAAGTTCAAAAAAATTATATAAAAAAGAGAAAATCTCCTTGACAACAAGGGGGTTTTTTTGTATGATATAGGGGCGCGAGTTTGGGAAAACTTTGCGCAAATGCGATGAAGTGGGAGATTGCGTCGAAAAGACGGTAACTTCCACAGAGTATGTCCGGTCATCGGGCGGCTGAGAACCGAGATTTTGCAGGTGGATTTATGCGTATATCGCCGCAAAACGGGAGTGTTCGGCCGACAAATGTCGGCCTTTTTCCGTGTCTGGGAATGATACACACGGCCTAGCGGATAAAGGTTCTCGACCGTACCCAGCAGACTCGCAGACTGAGTACGTAATCAAGGAGGAAACACCAAATGGCAAACCAGGAAATGATCAGAATTCGCCTGAAGGCTTATGATCATCAGCTCATCGACCAGAGTGCAGAGAAGATTGTCGAGACCGCAAAGCGCAACGGCGCTGCTGTCTCCGGCCCCATCCCCCTGCCCACCAAGAAGGAAGTCGTCACCATCCTTCGCGCTGTTCACAAGTACAAGGACTCCCGTGAGCAGTTCGAGCGCAGAACCCACAAGAGACTGATCGATATCCTTAACCCCAACCAGAAGACCGTGGAAGCTCTGATGAGTCTCGATCTTCCCGCTGGTGTTGAGATTGAGATAAAGCTGTAATCCACGTCAAATTACAGCTGCCCGCCACGGTTCGTCATTAAGAGGACGGACGGGTCATGTTGCCGGACCAATAGCTCCCAATGGCTACGTCCTGCAACCAATAACCTAAAATAGGAGGAAAAACACAATGCAACTGCAGAAAGCAATCATCGGCAAAAAAGTGGGCATGACCCAGATTTTCGATGAAAGCGGCAAGGTCATCCCCGTAACTGTTATCGAGGCCGGTCCTTGCGTCGTGGTCCAGAAGAAGACCACCGAAAACGACGGCTACAATGCCGTGCAGCTGGGCTTCCAGGATGTCAAGGAATCCAAGCTGACCAAGCCTGAGCTGGGCCACCTGAAGAAGGCCGGCATCGCTCCCAAGAAGGTTCTGAAAGAGTTCCGTCTGGAAAAGGCTGCTGAAATGAATGTTGGCGACGAGATCAAGGCTGACCTGTTCGCTGCTGGCGACAAGGTCGATGTGACCGGTATCTCCAAGGGCCATGGCTACACCGGCGTTATCAAGCGCTGGAATGCTGGCAGAACCCCCATGACCCACGGCGGCGGCCCTGTCCATCGTCATGCCGGTTCCATGGGCGTTATCGATCCCGCTCACATCTTTAAGGGTAAGATCGGCGCCGGTCACATGGGCGTTGAG
>JAZSCX010000054.1:0-29869 GCA_045530865.1 Candidatus Avilachnospira sp. | reverse complement strand
ATAGATAATCAGGGACTTGGGAACGGCCCAAACATCGTCATGATCGTTGGTGATAACGGGGAAGCCCAGCTTGATGGCGCCGGCGCCGCAGGCGACGGTGATATCGTTGTCGGGCTTGAAAGCGTTGACAAACGCATTGATGCGGTCGAAGGTGTAGCGATGGAAGCCTGCGCAGTCACCGGGCTGGACGTTGCCGAAGATCATAGCGGCACGGACGACCAGAGAGATGACGTGACCGACGGACCAGATGTCCTGACCGACGGGAACAACACGGACGGGGAAGCCCATGGACAGGCCGGCCTCATAAGCCTGATCGATGACGCCGCCGATCAGGAAGACGAAGATACCGCGGGACTGATAGCCCTTAATCAGAGCGGCAGCCTCTTCGGTGGTGGGAGCGGGCCCGATGATAACAACGAAACCGGGGATGTCGATCTTGGTGATCTTCAGCTTGATGCCGCGGGCCTCCAGAGAGGTGTCGATCCAGTCATTGTAGTTATCATAGATAATCAGGGACTTGGGAACGGCCCAAACATCGTCATGATCGTTGGTGATAACGGGGAAGCCCAGCTTGATGGCGCCGGCGCCGCAGGCGACGGTAATATCGGGAACGGGCTTGAATGCGTTGACGAAAGCGTTGATGCGGTCGAAGGTGTAGCGATGGAAGCCGTCGCAGTCACCGGGCTGGACGTTGCCGAAGATCATGGCAGCGCGGACGACCAGGGAGATGACGTGACCGACGGTCCAGATCTCCTGACCGACGGGAACCACACGGACGGAGAAGCTCATGGACAGGCCTGCTTCGTAAGCCTGGTCGATGATGCCGCCGATCAGGAATACGAAGATACCGCGGGACTGATAGCCCTTGATCAGGTTGACAGCGTCCTCGGTGGTGGGAGCGGGCCCGATGATGACGACGAAACCGGGGATATCGCCGGTGACCAGAGGAACACCCAGCTCACGGACTTCGGCGTCGGTGAAGTGGCCCCAGTACTTGCGGTCGGGGGAGCCGGCCTCACCATAGGGAGCGGGGTTGCGGGCATACTTGCAGGCCTCGATCATTTCAGCAGCGATGGCAGTGCCGACGCCGGACTGGAAGATGGAGTTGGTCTTCTTCTCGCGCAGCATCATGGCCTTGACGTCGGCCAGAGCTTCCTGCAGCTCACCGACCTTGGTGACCTTCTTGCCGATGTAGGCATAGATGCAGGAGAGGAAATAAGCGGTGTTGGGCATGACCATGGGAGCGTCAGCGCCCAGTTCAGCTACCAGCTGATTCACGTCGGCTTCGGCCTTGGCGAACATTTCGTCAGAGCCGGCGAATACTCGATCAAATAAGGGTCTAGCCATTCTATTCATTCCTTTCGAAAACCTATTAGTCATTTGCATCGATCACAGCCTTGATGGCGCGGACTTCGTCCACAGCTTCGGGGCTGCAATCATACGGAGAGAGGCCTCTGCGGTCGGCGTCGATGACGTCGGCATTGTAGCTCATGAAGCCCAGCAGATCCTCAGCAGGGATGCGGCTGCGGATGAACGCCCGGTCGGCGTCATTGCGGATCTTGTTAGCCACCACCCGAACCTTGTGCACACCGATGTCTCTTGCAAGCTGCTTGATCTTTTCGTAGGTCTGGATGGAGCGGGCACCGGGTTCAATGACCACGATGAACTGATCCATCATGCTGGCAGTGCCGCGGCCCAGATGCTCCAGACCGGCTTCCATATCCATGATGACCACGTCATCCTTGCGGAAAACCAGACTGGACAGGATGCTCTTGAGCATCACATGCTCGGGACAGACGCAGCCGGTGCCGCCGGTATCAATGGTGCCCATGACCAACAGCTTCACGCCGTTAATGTCCTTGGACAGCTTGTCCGGCAGATCGGAGACCTGCGGGTTCAGCTTGTAGAAGGTGTTGCTTTCGTTGGCGGCGGTACGCTCCTTTGCCAGTTCCTTCATTTTGGCGACAGGGACGATCTGATTGACCTCTTCCTCTGTCAGGCCAAGGGCAAGGCCCAGATTGGCATCGGGATCCACGTCGGCGGCCAGTACATTGCGGCCTTCGGCGGCGTACAGTCTTGCCAGGGTGGAGGACAGGGTGGTTTTGCCCACGCCGCCCTTGCCGGTGACTGCGATTTTCATGAGTTAAGACCTCGGATATCAGATGTAATTAGATGCCCAGATGATCGCGCTTTGCTTCGATGGCGTCCATCATCTTCTGGCACAGCTTCTCCATGTCGGTTTCGACAGTGAAGTTGGCTTCGACCCACTGCTTGATGCCGTCCTCGCCCTGCAGCAGGCGGGTGACTTCCGTGGAGCCCTTGGAGTAGGGATCAACGCCCAGGAAGGTGTCGATACCGGTGGCGACGACGTAGTTACCGATGGAAACGGCCTTTTCGGACATCCATTCGGGAGCACAGCCGACGGCGGGGAGTTCGGAAATATTGCAGCCCCAATCCTTTGCCAGATCAGAGACCAGAATCATCATACGGGAGATGTCAACGCAGGAGCCCATGTGCAGAACGGGAGGAATGCCGACCAGTTCGCAGACACGCTTCAGACCTTCGCCGCAGAATTCCTTGGCTTCGGGGTCCATCAGGCCGGCCTTGGCAGCAGCCTGAGCGGAGCAGCCGGTGACGACCAGAATGATGTCGTTCTTCAGCAGGGTCTTCATCATTTCGATGTGACCGTAGTCAGGACGGACCTTGGGGTTGTTGCAGCCGACCATGGCCACAGCGCCGCGGAGAACACCGGCCTTGACAACATCAGCCAGGGGCTTCAGAGTGCCCATCTCGTCCACATGGGAGTTGCAGACGCCGTCCAGAGTCTTCTTGATGGTCTCGACGGAGTAGCCGACACGGGCCTTGGTCTTCTGGTTGGGGATGTTGACCAGCTCGGCCTTCCGGTTGGTGAAGTTCTCAACAGCCATCTTCACGATTGCCTTTGCGGATTCGCCGGCAGTTTCGGGGCTGAAGCGGATGAACTCGGAATCGGGGATCTGAGCGATGGGGGAGGTGGTGATAAACTTGGTGTGGAAGCACTTGGCCAGGGGGCCCAGTGCGGGGAAGATGCACTGCACGTCAACAACGATGGCTTCGCAGGCGCCGGTCAGGACGACATTTTCCTGAGACAGGAAGTTGCCGGCCATGGGGATGCCGTGGCGCATGGCGACTTCGTTGGCGGTGCAGCAGACACCGGCGATGTTGATACCCTTGGCGCCAACGGACTTGGCCAGAGCGATCATTTCGGGGTCGTTTGCATAGAACACGATCATCTCAGACAGGGAGGGATCGTGGCCGTGGACGATGATGTTGACCATGTCCTTGTCCATAACGCCCAGGTTGGCCTCGGTATCCATGACCTTGGGAGTGCCGAACATGACGTCGGAGAACTCGGTGCCCATCATGGAGCCGCCCCAGCCATCGGCCAGACCGGCACGCAGGGACTGACGGATCAGAGCGGTGGGCTCGGAAGAGCAGCCCATATGGGTCATGTGCAGAGCGGTGACGACTTCGCGGTCGATGGCGCGGGGCTCGATCTCTGCGTCCTTCCACAGCTGACGGGTATGGGGATGTACACGCTCGATGAACTTCTGGGTGCCGAAGGGCTTGCCGTATTCCAGCAGGCCGATCTCAGCCATCTCATGAGCCAGAGCATAGATGTCCTTACCTTCCGTCTCAACGCCCCATTCCTTGGCGATGCGGATCAGCTTTTCAGGATCCTTGACGGTGTAGTTGCCGCCCTCACGGGTCTCGTGCAGGGTGTGCATGATCTCACGGCCGTGGTCGGAGTGGGTTGCGGTACCACCAACGGTGAAGCGCAGGTAGTTACGGCCGACGATACCGTGAACGTCGCAGCCGCAGATGCCGCGGGGAGCCTTGGGAGTGATGCGGCAGGGGCCCATGGAGCAGATCCGGCAGCAGGTGCCTGCTTCGCCGAAGCCGCAGTGGGGGGTCTGGTTCTTGACGCGCTGCTGCCAGGTATCGGCGCCGACCTTATCGGCAGTCTCCAGCAGGGACGCAGTCGCCTGTTCCATTTCTTCAATTGTGATTAAGCGATCCCAATCCTTCAATGTAGTGTTCCTCCTACTTAAAATAATGTTTTCGCGGTTTTGGAAAAAAACGGTGCAGAACAGGCTGCAAAAACTCCCTTTTTCCCATAGCAGAACGACCGGACGCAGATTTCTGCTTCCGGACGCACCTTTTCACTGCCCCTATTCTATCAAGATTTACTGATTAAGTCAACGAAATTTGGCAAAGTTTTGCGAATTGGCAACTATGCCCAAATGGGGGGAGGGGGGATATGTGAAATATGCGTTACGCTGTTCCTGTGGAGGAAACAGGCAGGGCGAATGTCAGGCTTTCTGAGCCGAAAACTTGCCAAATCTGCCGATTCATGGTACACTGTTTTTTAGAACACAGGAAAGGTGTGGCGTGCATGAATCAGTGTATCAAATGCGGCAAAGAAATCCCTGAGGGGGAACTGTTCTGTCTGGAATGCAGTCTGAATCCCGGTGCTTCCCTGTTTGACGAGCTGAACCCGCCGGTACGCCATCTTGCACCCACCGGTCGGATGCAGACGCCGCAGCCGGTGAAGCGCGCTGGGTCTCAGGCTCCTGTGGCGGTCAAAAAAGAGAAAAAAACAGCGAAAAGAACCGGTCTGATCGTGGCGCTGATTCTGGTCAGTCTGATGCTTGCCGGGCTGCTGGCGTTTGTGATCTGGCAGTACAACGATCTGAAGGTGGAGCGCACCCGGCTGGCAACCAAAGAGGCGGACCTGCTGCTGCGGGAAAAGGAACGAGAAGAGCTGGAAGCGCAGATGGAAACGCTGCAGCAGCAGATCGAAACGGTACAGGCGTCTCTGGAACTGCGGGATGCGGAGATCAGCGATCTGAAAAAAGAGCTTTCCGACAGTCAGGGCAACCAGACCCAGAGCGAATATGACCTGACCAAGGCCCTTGCGGATATGGCGCGGATCGAAGAAGAAAACGAACAGCTCCTGCTGCTGGAGGAAGAACTGGAAGAGAACATCAAAAGCCTGACGGAAGAACTGGAGGAAAGCAAAAAAACGCTGATCGATCTGAAGACCAGCACCAAGGAATACAAGACCAAGGCAGATTTTATGGACAAATATGTGGTGTTTGTGGAGAACGACAATTCCCGGGTCTACCACACCTACGACTGCGAAGAATTCAGCCGCAGCAACTTCTGGGCGTACAGCCGGAAGCTGGCGGAAAACAACGGCTTCGGCCCCTGCGAGGTCTGCGGCGGCAAGTCGTAAATACGAGGAACGCACCGCTGAGCGGTGCGTTCTTTGTGTCATTATGAACCCGTAGGGCGGCCAGACCCTTGGCCGCCGAAAACCGGACATATCATGCCTGTTTTTTCATCTTGTAAAGCTCTTCCACGGCGAAGCTCAGCTTGGTCACCACATTCTGTTTGGTGGGGTAGCAGTACAGACTGTCATCATCGGTGGAAATATCCACGCAGTCCTCCGGGCGCAGATAGCAGTAATCGTACTCCACATGGAGGCTGTACATCCCCAGCGGCGGGCGGACGACCTGATAATCCCGGTCATTGTAATTGCCGGTGATCACAAAGCCTTCCTCCATATCATGGATCAGATGACCCATGCCCAGCTTCCGGAACCGCCAGGGCTCCACCATGGAATAGACCTCCACATCGTCCTCGAAGCGGTAGGTGCCTGCCTCCAGCTGGGCGCGGACTTCGCTGCGCTCCCATTCGAACCAGTCGGGGATATGGGGGAATTCCGTTTCACCCTCTTTGGCGTGGAGCTGACCCAGCTCGTCCATCTCCCAGACCTTGCCGCAGGCTTCGCAGAAAAGTTCCGCGCCGCGGCTGTTCATGCGGCTTTCGGCCTTGCAGTGGGGGCACTGATAGAGAACCTTGTGCAGTCCTTCGGCCCGGAAGGGCTCCGTGATGCGGATGTTCTGCTCCTTCTGCCATTTGTATTCATCGTAGGTCAGAGCCTTGCGCAGAGCGGCGTCAATCTCATCCACGGTCATGGTCTGAACTTGTTCCGCGGTCAGAACCTGCGTCATGGTGGTGTACAGGGGCACCTTCCGCTTTTTCCGGAAGTTCCAGAAAGGGGAGTGGAGGTAGTTACCGTGGTGCAGCAGCACCACAACGGGAACCTTGTTCAGCTTTACCAGCTTGGCAAGAGAATCCGGCAGCACAGCGGTGGTGCCGATGGGGGTGTAGCGGGCTTCGGGATACATGCACAGAATATCGCCGTAGTCCCGCAGAACTTTGCGGATGGAGCGGATGATGCTCACATCGGTGGTAAACTTCCGCTTGCACAGGCAGCCCAGCCATTCCATCAGGAAGGGCCGGCGGTAATAACCGTCGATGGAGACGATGGTATTGCTGCGGTGGGGCCAGGTGGAAGTGTACTGGAAGTAGAAATCCACGAAATACATATGGTTGCACAGGAGAATATAGGGGGGCTTCAGGCCTTCCATGCTGATTTTTTTCAGCTTATGGGGCAGAAACAGCAGCATAAAGCGGCAGAGGATCATCAGAAGAAGGGTGAAGATAAAGGGCTGGCGGATGGGGGGCTTGGTGGTATCGTAGGGTTTCACATTTCCATAATATACCGGAATGTGTTCCATGCGGTCACGTCCTCTCAGTTTTCTAACTGGAATAAAATAACACAGCCAGACGGTTTCGGCAACTGATTTATAAAAAAGAAAAACCTTTGTCTTAGACAAAGGTTTTTTGGAGCGGGTGACGAGGCTCGAACTCGCTACCTCCACCTTGGCAAGGTGGCGCTCTACCGGATGAGCTACACCCGCATCTCTCAGATGCATGACAAATTATAACAGATTAATTCTGTTTGTCAAGCACTTTTTTAAAAATTTTTTTCGACAAAAACGGCGCAGGCTTGGCCTGCGCCGTTTGGGTTATTTATGATAGAGTTTCTGGCTTTCGTAGGCCGGTTCACAGGTGACCCGGGCGCCCAGCTTCTTGAACACGTTTTCGTCCACCTGACTGAGAATGACCGTGGAATGGACTTCCGCACCCTGCAGGTTGCTCAGCTGCTCCATGGCCAGATCTGCCGTAGGATTGGTGGCGGCGCACATGGACAGGGCGATCAGCATCTCATCCGTATGCAGACGGGGATTGCGGTTGCCCAGATGCTCCACCTTCAGATGGGTAATGGGCTCCAGAACGGCGGGAGAGATCAGCTTCACCCGGTCGGCAATGCCCGCCAGATATTTCAGCGCGTTGAGCATGGCGGCGCAGGAGGCGCCCATGAGATCGGAGGTCTTGCCGGTGATGATCTTGCCATCGGCCAGTTCGATGGCCATGGCAGTCTCACCGGTCTTTGCTGCCGTCTCCCGGGCGGCAGGGACTGTGCGGCGCATTTCCGGCTCCAGCTCCATGGAGCGCATGAGCATTTCCATCTTGTGCAGCTGGGAAGCGGCGGTATTGCCACGCTTTACCTGACAGGCCGTCTCATAGTAGCGGCGGATGACCTCCTGATTGGAGGCCTCCCGGCAGACTTCATCATCCACAATGGCGTTGCCCACCATATTGACGCCCATATCCGTGGGGCTCTTGTAGGGGCACTCGCCGTAGATCTTTTTGAACATGGCTTCCACAACCGGGAAAATTTCCACATCCCGGTTGTAGTTGACGGTGGTCTGACCATAGGCTTCCAGATGGAAGGGGTCGATCATATTCACATCGTCCAGATCGATGGTGGCGGCTTCATAGGCCCGGTTGACGGGATGCTTCAGGGGCAGATTCCAAACAGGGAACGTCTCATACTTGGCGTAGCCGGACTGGATTCCCCTTTTGTGCTCATGATACAGCTGACTCAGGGCCGTGGCCATTTTGCCGGAGCCGGGGCCCGGGGCCGTGATGACCACGATGGGACGGGTGGTTTCGATGTAGTCGTTTTTGCCGAAGCCCTCTTCGGACACGATCAGAGGGATATTGGACGGATAATCGGCAATGGGATAATGGCGGTAGACCTTGACGCCCAGCGCCTCCAGTCGGTTCTGGAACACCTCAGCGGCGCTCTGACCGTGAAATTTGGTCAGGACAACACTGCCAACATAGAGACCAAACTCCCGGAAGGAGTCGATCAGGCGCATGACGTCCACATCATAAGTGATGCCCAGATCGCCGCGGCGCTTGTTCTTTTCGATATCATCGGCAGAAATGGCAATGACCAGCTCCGCCTGTTCCCGCAGCTGCAGCAGCATCTTCATTTTGCTGTCCGGCTGGAAGCCGGGCAGGACGCGGGAGGCATGATAATCGTCAAAAAGCTTGCCGCCAAACTCCAGATAGAGCTTGCCGCCAAACTGCGCCACCCGCTGCCGGATCTTTTCCGACTGCAGAGACAGATATTTCTCATTATCAAAGCCGATCTTTTTCATAGGTGGTCCCTCACTTGGTCAAATAATCGTCCATTATCAATGATAGCCGTTTTCAGACGGAAATGCAAGGAAAATGTTCATCCGGTTCTGCTGCCTATGCACCCTGTAGGGCGCGATGACCCCGGCGCGCCGCTGCTGGCATTCATGTGTAAGAAAGAAAAACAAAAAATAATAATAATTCCTATTGACAAAATATAATCCCTATGCTATACTAAAACCATAAATAAGAACAATTCTTATTATTAAATCAAATCTACATAATATAAATTTTTTGGGAGGACAAAATTATGAAGAAGTATGTATGCCCCGTTTGCGGTTATGTTCACGAAGGCGAGATCCCCGCTGATTTCCGCTGCCCCACCTGCAAGGTCCCCGGCTCCAAGTTCAAGCCCATGGAAGAAGGCAAGCTGGCCGCTGAGCACGAGTACGGCGTTTACGGCAAGACCGTAGCCAACAATGCCGATATCTCCGCCGAAGACAAGGCTTTCATCCGAGAGCAGCTGTTTGCCAACTTCAACGGCGAGTGCGCTGAAGTCGGTATGTATCTGTGCATGGCGCGTATCGCCCACCGCGAAGGCTATCCTGAGATCGGCCTGTACTGGGAAAAGGCAGCTTATGAAGAAGCCGAGCACGCAGCAAAGTTCGCGGAACTGCTGGGCGAAGAACTGGAGCCCAACATGAAAGCCTCCACCAAGGCCAATCTGGCATGGCGTGTGGACTGCGAGTTCGGCGCTACCGCCGGTAAGTTCGATCTGGCAAAGGTCGCCAAGGCCAACGGTCTGGACGCCATCCATGACACCGTCCATGAAATGGCCCGCGACGAAGCCCGCCATGGTAAGGCGCTGAAGGGTCTGCTGGAGAGATACTTTGGCTAATAAAAAGGTGCTGGACGTGATCTCCGAAGTCATGATAGGATATAAGTAAAGAATTTGCCCCCGGAAGCAACGCTTCCGGGGGACTTTTATCGGTTCTTGTCTGTTCTGCCGCAAAGGTAATCCAAGCTGACATGATACAAATCTGCCAGCTTCATCACCACTTCCAGCGGCACCGGTCTCTCTCCCCGTTCATATTTGGAGTAGAGGGATTGGTCACAAATCAGGTATTCCGCAATATATTTTTGCGTATAGTCATGGTCTTCCCGCAAATCCCGAATTCGAAGTCTCATAGCATCACCCAAAGGTAATATAACAAAGGACATATCGTCCTATTGACATTTTGGACAATATGTCCTAATCTTTATTTGGGAGGTGGGAATATGCCGGATCATAAGAAAATGTATTCGATTATGATGCGTGCGATAGAAGATGCCATTCAAATTCTGATCGAAGCACAGGAAGAATGCGAAGAGTTGTTCTTTAGTTCCTATGAACAAGAGGAAGAAGAAATACCGGAAGAATAGGCAACTTTCAGAAGATACATGGTCTTCTCCGGGGGATATCCATGCATCTTTCTTTCGATTCTTTTTGACTATATCGCTGTTATGTGCTACACTGTAGTTGACAACTATTTCCACATCGGTGGAGAAAGGACAGAATTATGGGTAAATTTGTTATTCGCACTGTCAACTCCGGCATCAAGTTTGATCTGAAGGCCGGCAACGGCGAAGTCATCGCCACTTCCGAAGTCTACGAGTCCAAGGCCGGCTGCCTCAACGGCATTGAGAGCGTCAAAAAGAACGCTGCTGTTGCCAATGTGGAAGATCAGACCGTTGAGAATTTCGAGACGGTTGTCCACCCCAAGTTTGAACTGTACACCGATAAGGCCGGTGAATACCGCTTCCGTCTGAAGGCCCGCAACGGCGAGATCATCGCTGTTTCCGAGGGTTACACCTCCAAGGCCGGCTGTGAAAACGGTATCGCCAGTGTCAAGAAGAATGCCCCCGAGGCTGAGATTGTGGAAGAGTAATTTCCGCAAATAAGAAGGATGCTGCGCTGCAGCATCCTCTTTTTTCTGAATTGTTCGCAATTGCTTCACACATTTTCTGTTTCGTTCCTGTACAATATAGAAAAGTACATGTCAGGAAGCAAGGAGAAGCCATGGCACGAGACCCTTATGAAGTACTGGGCGTCAGCAAAGGCGCATCCGAGGATGAAATCAAAGCCGCCTACCGGCGACTGGCAAAAAAATACCACCCCGATCTCAACCCGGGAGACCCCACTGCCGCGCAGCGGATGAATGAGGTCAATCAGGCCTACGACCGGATCAAAAATCCGCAGGCGTGGCAGCAGCCCAATGCCGGACAGAATCCCTATACCGGTCAAACCGCCTATACCTACCGTCCCGGCGGCAATGCCAATGAACAAGATCCCTTTGAGGAGTTTTTTCGCAATTTTTATAACCAGCAGAATCAGGGGAACTATCAATACACCTATCATCCCAGAAGATCCCGTCCCTTCCCGATCTTCCGGCTGATTCTGGTAATCTATCTGTTTCTCAATCTGGTCAGCTGTGTGGGACGCAGCCTGCTTTATCAACTGCCTCCGGACTATTATTACAATCAGCCCGGCTACAGCTATTCCGAACAGAGGTGAATATGATGGGCATTTTTTCAAAACGTCAGCAGGAGCCTGATGACCGCTGGAATGCACTGCAGGCGGAATACCAGAATTACCGGCGGCGTACTACTCTTGAGCTGGAATCCGTTGGCAGCCAATCTGCCCGGAAAACCGCCGCTGCCTTTCTGCCCATCTACGACGATCTGCAGCGGGCGCTGGCCAGTTCCTGCAGCGATCCTGCCTTTTACAAGGGCGTGGAGATGATTTTGAAAAACCTGCTGGACGCCATGGCCTCTTTGAAAATCAAACCCATGGCCTCCAAGGGCAGAATCTTCAATCCCACCTATCACGAGGCCGTGGAGCACATCTGCGATCCGCAGTACCGGCAGGAAGAAATCGTGGAAGTCCTGCAGGTGGGCTTCACCATGGATGACGAAGTCATCCGTCACGCAAAAGTGGTCGTGGCAAACTGCGATTAACAGTAAGGAGCGGTCTTATGTCTCATATCATCGGAATCGATCTCGGCACCACCAACAGCTGCGTCTGCGTCATGGAGGGCGGCGAACCGCTCGTCATTCCCAATGCGGAAGGAGGCAGAACCACGCCTTCGGTGGTGGCCTTTGCCAAAACTGGCGAGCGCATGGTGGGTCAGATCGCCAAGCGGCAGGCTGTTACCAACCACGACCGCACCATTTCCTCCATCAAACGGGAGATGGGCACCGACTATAAGGTTATAATCGACGGAAAGCGCTATACGCCGCAGGAGATCTCTGCTATGATTCTGCAGAAGCTGAAGGCTGATGCGGAAGCCTATCTGGGCGGCCCAGTGACGGAAGCCGTCATCACCGTGCCTGCCTATTTCACCGATGCCCAGCGGCAAGCCACCAAGGATGCCGGCCGCATTGCCGGTCTGGAGGTCAAGCGCATTATCAATGAGCCTACCGCCGCGGCGCTGGCCTACGGCGTGGACAAGGAAGAGAGCCAGAAGATCATGGTCTACGATCTGGGCGGCGGCACCTTTGACGTTTCCATTCTGGAGATTTCCTCCGGCGTCATCGAGGTTCTGGCCACCGCCGGCAACAACCATCTGGGCGGCGACGATTTTGACCAATGCATCGTGGAGCATCTGGTGCGGGAGTTCAAGCGGGAGCATCGTCTGGATCTGAGCCGGGATCCAGCCGCCATGCAGCGCATCCGGGAAGCTGCCGAGAAGGCCAAGATCGAGCTTTCCGGCATGAGCCAGACCTCTGTTTCCCTGCCCTATATCACCGTGGGACGGGACGGCCCTCTGCACATGGAGGCCACCCTGACCCGCGCGAAATTCAATGAGCTGACCAGCCACTTGGTGCAGGCCACCAGAGGCCCGGTGGATCAGGCCATCAACGATTCCGGCGTGCCCATCAGCCAGATCAGCAAGGTGCTGATGGTGGGCGGCTCCAGCCGCATTCCCGCCGTGCAGGAGCTGGTGCATGCCATCACGGGACGGCTGCCCTTCAAGGGCATCAACCCCGATGAATGCGTCGCTATGGGCGCCTGTCTGCAGGGCGGCGTGCTCACCGGCGCCGTGACGGGTCTGCTGCTGCTGGATGTGACACCTCTGTCTCTGGGCATTGAGACTGTAGGCGGCGTTTGCACTCGAATCATTGAGCGCAACACCACCCTACCCATCCGAAAGAGCCAGATTTTCACCACTGCCGCCAATTTCCAGTCCTCCGTGGACGTCCATGTTCTGCAGGGCGAACGCCCCATGGCAAGACAGAACAAGGAATTGGGACGGTTTCAGCTGACCGGTATCCGCCGTGCTCTTCGGGGTGTGCCGCAGATCGAAGTGACCTTTGCCATCGATGCCAACGGCATTGTGAATGTCTCCGCCAAGGATCTGGGCACAGGCCGGGCACAGGATATCACCATCACCGCCACCTCCAATATGAGTCAGGCGGAGATCGACCGGGCCGTCCGGGAAGCGCAGCAATATGCCGCGGAGGATGCCCGCCTGAAGGCCGAGGCCACTGCCCGGGACCGCTGTGAGCAGCTGATCTATCAGGCCGCCTCCGCCAAGGTGGACAAGCCCGCCAAGCAGCTGCTCAATGAGGCCATCCGGGAAGCCCGGCAGGCTGTAAAATCCAAAAATCCCGCCGCCATGAACGATGCCGCCGATCATCTGCAGTGTGTCATGGAACATGTGGGCTGCACGGTGGATTCCAACACTCAATATCGGGGCAGCTATTCTGCCGGAACCCCCAACGATGACACCACTGATGACGCCATGGATGCCGATTTTGAGGAAATCTGATTTTGTATCTCCGGGAAACGGTGTTTCCCAGAATAAAAATGAAAATGAAAGTGAGAGAATGAACAATGAATGTCTTAGAAACCCTGCTTGCAAAAGTGACCGCATTCCTCCCCAGCATTGCAAAAGCGGCGATTCTGCTGGTCATCTGCCTGCTCTTGACCAGGATCCTGCTGGCAGCTTCCGGAAAGGTGCTGAACAAGAGCAAGCTGGACAAGAGTCTCCATGCCATTATCCGCTCCACCCTCAAGGTGCTGCTGATATTCCTGACCATTCTGATCGTTGCACCCGCTCTGGGAATTGAGACAGCCTCTCTGCTGGCGGTTCTGAGTATTGCCGGTGTTGCCGTGTCCCTGTCCATTCAGGGGATTCTGGGCAACTTCTTCAGCGGCATCACCCTGCTGATGTCCAAGCCCTTCAAGGTCGGCGATTTCGTCACCGTCGGCGGCATGACCGGCACCATCGTGGAGACCGGCCTGACCCATACCAAGCTCAATACCTTGGATAATCAGGTCATTCTGGTGCCCAACAGTTCCGTTACCTCCAATGTGATCACCAATGTTTCCGCCGAAGAGATCCGCAGACTGGATTTCGTGTTCACCGCCTCCTATGATTGCGCACCCGCCGATGTGCAGGCTGCTCTGGCAGAGGCTGTGGAGATCCCTCAGGTGCTGCGGGATCAGCCGGTGTTCATTGCCCTGAGCAAATACGGCGAAAGCTCCATTGAGTACACCGTCCGTGTCTGGGTAAAGAACGCAGACTACTGGGATGCCAATTTTGCCATTCTGGAGCGGGTCCACGGCTGCTATGCGTCCCACGGCGTTGCCATGACCTATCCTCACATCCATGTCCATACCGAAAAATAAGAAAGCAAAAGCGGCTGCTTCGGCAGCCGCTTTTTTCAAATCTTCTCTATCAGCTTGCGGATCAGAGCTTCGTCAGCCTGATTGTAGACCTGTCCGTTCCAGCGGAGATTGGGGCCTTTGCCGCACTGGCGCATACAGCCCACATAGCGCAGCACAAATTTCTGAGGATTTTCTCCATAGGTCTTTTCCACAAAGCCTGCCAGATTGGCCCGCTTGGAGCAGTTGGGACCGGCGCAGAGTTCCAGTACCGGCTTCTGCGCTGCCAGCTTCAGACTGGGAATCCGGCGAATCACCGCCTGCAGAAAGCTTTCCTTGACCTTGTAGGTTTGGGCGATGGGCGTCAGAATTCCTTCTGGGATGGAACCGCCGAATTCATCCTGTACTTCCCGCAGAAGTCCGGTCAATGCGGTCTGGTCACCGGGCGCGCCCTGCCTGCCGTAGTATTGAACGGCTTCTTCCAAATTCCAGCTCATGCGTTTCACTCCTTTTCTATATTGTACCCCGTTCTGAGAAGCTTGTCCAGAAAAGAACGGCAGACAAACGTCACCAAGGGGAGCATAAAAAAGGACTGCTGCGGTGCAGCACTCCTTTTTGCGATTTGGGAGATTACTTCTCGCCGCCGACGTGGAAGTTGACAGCGGTGTCGCCCTGTGCGTCAGCACCGAACTCGTAGTCCTTACCGGGCAGGATGGCGTTCAGCACGATACCCACGATGGCAGCCACAGCCAGACCGGACAGGCTGATGGTGACGGAGCCGATGGTGAAGGACACGGCGCCGGAGTAGTTGATACCGATGGCCAGAACCATGATGACAGCGGCGATGATGACGTTGCGGGTGTTGGTGAAGTCGACCTTATTCTCGACCACGTTGCGGACACCGACAGCGGAGATCATGCCGTAGAGGATCATGGAGATGCCGCCGATGGTGGCAGCGGGCATGGCGGAGATCAGAGCGGCGAACTTGGGGCAGAAGGAGAACACGATGGCGAAGTAGGCAGCGATGCGGACAACGCGGGGGTCATAGACCTTGCTCAGAGCCAGAACGCCGGTGTTTTCGCCGTAGGTGGTGTTGGCGGGAGCGCCGAACAGGGAGGCCAGAGCGGTTGCCAGACCGTCGCCCAGCAGAGTACGGTGGAAGCCGGGCTCTTCCAGATAGTTCTTCTCGCAGGTGGAGGAGATGGCGCACATATCGCCGATGTGCTCCACCATGGTGGCGATGGCCAGAGGCATAATGGTGACGGCGGCAGTGATCAGCATGGAGGGATCCAGATCGGGATTGCCAAACAGGCCGAACACCGTGTTCTTCATCTGGAAGGGCAGGCCGATCCATGCGGCACCCCCCACGGCAGTGAACTCCACTGCACCGGCAATGGCAGCGACCACATAGGAAGCCACAACGCCCAGCAGGATGGGAACGATCTTGATCATGCCCTTGCCGAAGATGTTGGCAACGATGACCACGGCAATGGCCACCAGAGCGATCCACCAGTTGGTGCGGCAGTTGTCAATGGCAGAGGAGGAGAGGATCAGGCCGATGCAGATGATGATGGGGCCGGTAACGATGGGGGGGAAGAACTTCATGACCTTCTTGGTGCCGAAAGCCTTGAACAGGGCGGCCAGAACCACATACAGCAGGCCGGCGCAGGCCACGCCGAAGCAGGCATAGGGCAGCATGGAGGTGTCAAGGCTGACGCCGGGGATACCGGCGATGGCCTGGTAGCCGCCGATGAAGGCGAAGGAAGAACCGAGGAATGCGGGGACCTTACCCTTAGCCAGCAGGTGGAACAGCAGGGTGCCCAGACCGGCAAACAACAGGGTGGCGGAGACGCTCAGACCGGTCAGGACGGGAACCAGAACGGTGGCGCCGAACATGGCGAACATGTGCTGCAGGCCCAGAACCAGCATTCTGGGTGCGCCCAGTTCTCTGGCATCGTAGATGCCGCTTTCGGGGATGTTTTTCAGGGACATGGACGAAAACTCCTTTCTCAATTCGGTGCTGCGGGCAGAAAAAAAGAACCAAAACAAAAGTTTGGTTCAAAGAACGGGAGAATCTCCCACGCAGCAAATGGCGGGGCACACAAAAAAATATCGGTTGCAGAAGCAAGCGGTCATTTTGCATTCCCCTTTCTGTTTCTCTCCCGGATATTATACCCGCTCCTTTGACAGAAATCAACAATAAAATCATGGGAATGATAAAAAACTTTTACGAAATGAAGCAAAAAAGACAGTGGACAGACGGACAATTTCTGCGTATAATCATGATAACCCAAATGAAAGGAATGAATTCCTATGAAAACTGCTTATGCAAACTGCTCCGTCGAGGCTCTGCGGGCGGAATACGCACAGGTCAAAGCACATTTTGAGGACCTGAAGGCAAAAGCACTGAAGCTCAATATGGCCCGTGGCAAGCCCGGCAAGGAACAGCTGGATCTGGTCAGCGATATTCTGACTGTTCTGCAGACACCGGAGGATTGCATTGTGGATGGCCTGGATGTCCGAAATTACGGCGAATTGACCGGCATTGACGCTGCCAAGCGTCTGTTTGCCGAAATTCTTGGCTGCAAGCCCGAGGAATGCTTTATCGGCGGCAATGCCAGCCTGACTTTGATGTATGATACTATCTCCAAGGCCTATACCCACGGCCTGCTCCACTCCGAGCGCCCCTGGTGCAAGGAAGAGGTCGTCAAGTTCCTGTGCCCCAGCCCCGGCTATGACCGCCATTTCAAGATCACCGAGTCCTTCGGCGCGGAAATGATCATCATCCCCATGACCCCCACCGGCCCTGATATGGATCTGGTGGAGGAGCTGGTGAAGGATCCCGCTGTCAAGGGTATGTGGTGCGTGCCCAAGTACTCCAACCCCGATGGCATCATCTACTCCGATGAGACCGTCCGCCGCATCGCCGGTCTGAAGCCCGCTGCCCCGGACTTCACCGTTATGTGGGACAACGCCTACTGCATCCATGAGTTTGACAGCGAGTTCGTACCCTTTGACGATATCCTGACCCTGTGCCGCGAAGCCGGCAACCCCGATATGGTCTTTGAGTATGCCTCCACCTCCAAGATCACCCTGCCCGGTGCAGGCGTGTCCGTCATGGCTGCCTCCGTGGACAACCAGAAGTATATGGAAAAGCTCCTGACTATCCAGACCATTTCTTATGACAAGGTCAACGCCCTGCGTCATGTGAAGTATCTGAAGAACAAGGAAAACACTTTGGCTCTCATGCAGCGCCATGCCGAGATTCTGCGGCCCAAGTTCCTGTGCGTGCTGAAATGGCTGGAGCAGGAGATCGAGCCTCTGGGTATCGCCTCCTGGCAGAAGCCCAAGGGCGGCTACTTCGTCTCCGTCAACACCGCCCCCGGTCTGGCAAAGCGCACCCTTGCCCTGTGCAAGGAGGCCGGTGTGGTCATGACTGGCGCCGGCGCCACCTTCCCCTACGGCAAGGATCCGCAGGACAGCAACATCCGCATCGCCCCCAGTCTGCCCCCTGTGGCGGAGCTGGAAGCTGCCATGGATGTGTTCTGCACCTGCCTGAAGCTGGCTGCTCTGGAGCAGAAGCTGGCATAAAAAGTTTTATAGCCCCGTCAACGGACGTTGACGGGGCTGTTGTGTTCCATAGGGCGGGCAGACCCCTGCCCGCCGCCAAGCCTTCTCCTTGAGGAGAAGGTGTCATGCGAAGCATGACGGATGAGGAGTGTGCAGACATCTCCGGTTTTGTGGTCAATCACAAACAAAAACAACCCCCAACAGTCCGTTGGAGGTTGATTTTGTTATGTAAACTTAAATCATGCTTGCTTCCCAGCATGCGGGGGCTTCGAAGCCCATCATCTTCACAATGGTGGGAGCCACGTTGGCCAGACCGTATTCCCCATCTTTGATCTCGTACTTGGTATCGGGATCCCAGATGATGAAGGGAACGGGGTTCAGGGAGTGGGCGGTGCGGACGGAGGTCTTGCCCTTCTTGGTCTCGGTCATCTGATCGGCATTGCCGTGGTCGGCAGTGATGCAGACGGTGTAGCCGTACTTTTCAGCGGCTTCCAGAATCCTGCCCAGACCGGCGTCCACATATTCCATGGCGGTGACAACGGCTTCCATGGAACCGGTGTGACCGACCATATCGCCGTTGGGGAAGTTGCAGCGCAGGAAGTCGAACTGCCTGGAGGCCATGTTTTCCACCATCTTTTCCGTGATCTCCACGGCCTTCATGGCAGGCGCCTGATCGAAGGGGATCACATCGGAGGGGATCTCCTCGTAGACTTCCAGACTTTCGTCCACCTTGCCGGAGCGGTTGCCGTTCCAGAAATAGGTCACATGGCCGTACTTCTGGGTCTCGGGCAGGGCGTACTCCTTGATGCCCTGGGCGCACAGCACCTCAGTCAGGGTGTTGGTGATGACGGGAGGCTGCACCAGATAGTGCTCGGGAATGTTCAGGTCGCCGTCATACTGCAGCATACCGGCAAAGTGGACGCCGGTGTAGTCGCCGCGGTCAAACTTATCGAAGTCCTTGCGGTCGAAGGCCAGAGAGATCTCCTGTGCCCGGTCGCCGCGGAAGTTGAACAGCACCACGCTGTCGCCGTTTTCGATCTTTGCCACGGGCTGACCGTCCTTTGCTACCACGAATGCGGGCAGATCCTGATCGATGCAGCCCAACTCGGCGCGGTAGGTCTCAATGGCCTCGGCAGCGGATGCGAACTGACGGCCGATGGCCTGCACATGGGTGCGCCAGCCGGTTTCGACCATCTTCCAGTTGGCCTCGTAGCGGTCCATGGTGACCTGCATACGGCCGCCGCCGGAAGCGATCTTGTATTCATGTTCGGCGTCGGACAGCTCTGCCAGTACGGTTTCCAGCTGCTCCACATATTCCAGAGCGGAGGTGGCGGGCACATCACGGCCGTCCAACAGGATGTGGCAGTAGGCCTTCTTCACGCCGTCAGCCTTGGCATGGCGCAGCAGAGCCAGCAGGTGGGAAATGTTGGAATGGACGTTGCCGTCGGACAGCAGGCCGATGAAGTGCATGGCCTTGCCGTTTTCGGCGCAGTTTTTGCTCAGATTGACCCAGGTGGGGGAGGCAAACAGAGAGCCGTTTTCGATGCTCTCGCCCACCAGCTTGGCGCCCTGAGAATAGACCTGACCGCAGCCGAGGGCGTTGTGGCCTACTTCGGAGTTGCCCATGTCCTCATTGCTGGGCAGGCCGACGGCGGTGCCGTGGGCCTTCAGCCAGGTGTAGGGGCAATTTGCGAAGAGCTTGTCCAGATTGGGGGTGTTGGCGACCTTTACGGCGTCGCCGGAGCCGCCGTCGCCTTTACCGACGCCGTCCATAATGACCAGAACGATGGGTTTCTTCATTTGAGTTCTTCCTCCAGATAATTTGCTGCAAATTTAATAAATGCGGGGCACATTTTTTTCTGATTCTTTTCCAGAAGCTCGCGGCAGAGAATGGAGCCATGGGCCTCCTGAAAGGCCTTCAGGAACTCCTTGGATTTGTTGCACTGGCGGTTGTTTTCGTCGCCGTATTGGAGGCCTAGACCCATCAGCGCACCGGACACAGCGCCGCAGACCTCACCGCTGCGGAAGCCTGCGCCGAAAAAGGCGCCCAGACGGTATGCCTGTTCTTCCGTGAGACCGAACCGTTCCGCACAGCACATGACAACGGCCTGACAGCAGTTGCAGCCTTCGACATGGAGCCGGTCGGCTTTTTCCTGATAAGACATAAAATCGTCCCTTTCTATTCATGATCCGATTTATTTTACTATATTTTCGCGGGCAACTCAACAGGAAATTGAAATATAATTACCCGATACAGTTCCCGCAGGGGGTATAGCCTGCCTGTTCGGCTTCTACATAGGAAGAAAACTCCACACGGTTTTTCTCGCTGGGCAGTCCGCCGCAGGTGGGCAGATGGAACTTTTTGGAGTTCTTGTTGCCGATGAACAGTTCTGTCTCTTCTGTGGGATTGGTGACCGCTACATGGCGTCCTGTTTCAAAGGTCACATCGGTGCCGTCGGACGTACAGACGATGTGTCCCTGTAGATCCGTGCGGTAGACGATGATATCGGCATCGCGGAACCGGGACAGGACTTCTTCATGGGGATGCCCGTAGGAATTGTCGGTGCCCACCGGAATGACCACATAGGCCGGATTGGCCTCCCGCAGCCAGCGGTAGCTGTTGGAGGTATCGCTGCCGTGATGACCGGCCTTCATCACGGTGCAGGAGATATCAAAGCCCGCGTCCAGCACATCGGTCTCCGCCTCCAGCTCCGCGTCACCGGAAAACAGAAAGGAGGTCTGACCGTAATCGGCCCGCAGAATAATGGAGGAATTGTTGGTATCGTAATCGTCCTCCATGGGTCCCAGCACGGTGATCTGGGTACTGCCCAGCATAAACACATCGCCGGGGTCGGGACAGACCGGCTTCAGCTCCTGCTGATCGGCGTAATAGAGGAAATCCTCAAAGCATTTGCTGTCATATTCCTCCACGGGGCACCAGAGGTTCTCCGTTTCATACACTGCCAGTACTGCAGGCAGACCGCCCACATGATCCTCGTGGGCGTGGGTGTTGACCACATAACCCAGCTTTGTCAGCCCCAGATCCTGCAGATAGGCTACCACCAGATCGGAATCCTCCGCATTGCCGCCGTCGATCAGCATGGACTGCCCATCACACAGCAGCAGGGTGCAGTCGGCCTGCCCCACATCGATAAAGTGGACGGTCAGCCCATCGGAATCTTCCGGAACCGGCGCGGGGGTAGCGGGAACTCCAAGCTCACAGCCGGTGAACAGAAGGACGAACAGCAGAATAATTGCGAACAGACGTTTCAAACGACCACCTCTTTCATAAATCAGGAACGAAGGATTCTCCTTGTGGAGAAGCTGGCCCCACATCTTCAGGTGGGGTCTGCCGCTGTATTTTCTATTGTTCAGCGGCTGTCAGCCTCAAGGCTGACTGATGAGGTGTACTGAAAAACATCAGTGATTTGAGATTTTTCATAATAATAGAAACATTTACACCTCATCCGACCTCGCTGCGCTCGGCCACCTTCCCCTCAAGGGGAAGGCTTTGGTGCACCGCATTTCATGTAATATTGATATTCACGCCGTTGACTTCCACACCTTCTTCAGCGCGGATCAGAATGTACTTGACGCCGCCCAGCACCCGGGTCTCAATGAGATCCCGCTTGTCGGGGGCCACCTGAATTTTCACATCCGGCGTGACCACGTGAAACTGCTTCGGATTGACCAGATTGCGGGGACTGACGTCGGCATGGTCGCCAAAGGCGTCGTCAAATCCCTCGTTGAAGGCTTTGATCCGTTCCTCCTGCACACCGCAGGTTTTCAGCACATGCGCCATCTCCGGCTTGGAGATCAGCAGCGGTTCTTTTTCCTTGCTTTCCTTGTGAATCTGGATCATTTCGCTGATCTGCGCGTGAACAGACTGCACGACCTCCATGCTGCAGTCCTCCTCCAGTGCATCTCCCAGCATGGACTGGAAGCACTCCTGCTGGTGGGCGGCTGCCATAGGTGCCTGGGTGCCGAAGATTGCCTCCACAAAGGCTTCATGGTTGTCGGCGGTGTTGCGGGAGTAGGCCAGGGCGCCGTAGAGGTTGGTGCTGCGGCCATCAAAGGCGGGGAACAGGAAGCCCAGCTCCGGCGCACCCACGATCCAGTCGGTCTTACTGTTGTGGAAGGCCTGATCCTGCGAATGGAAGCTGAGGGCAGATTTGCTCAGCTTCACCGGGCAGATGCTGCAGAGAATATAGCGGAACACCTGATCGGAGCCATCGGCAAAGTCGCTGCCGTCCTTGCCCTTGTAGGGCACATCGTAGGCGTCGGAGGCCAGCAGAATCAGATAATTGGTCTCCATGGAGACGGTCTTGGTGACCGTTTCAAAAAACTGCTCCGCGGCTTCGTCATCCTGCAGATTGGTTCTGAGGGCCATGAGCAGCTTGTGCTCTGTGCCCTCCATGACCTGTTTGGTGGGGAAGGAGATGTCGGTCAGGTTTTTGCCGAGGGTGCCGGACAGGGACTTTTTCAGCACTGCCAGTACTTTCTCCTTTTCATCCTCCAGCATCAGGTTGACAGACTGGGTAAACTGGGTGAGAATCTCACCCTTATCATTTACATAACATCCGCGCACCTGACTGATATTGCTTTTATCCGGCTTGAACCGCCGGCGAATTTCGGAAATTTCTCGTTCGTTCATGGGTACCTCCGTGGGATATCGATATCCCTATCATAGCACAAATCCTGCTTCACTTCAAATCCTGTGTGTGATATAATGAAAGAAAAACGAGGAGGAACGCGCATGAATAAACTGGGCTTTGGCTTTATGCGGCTGCCCATGCTGGAAAATGGGGAAGTCGATCTGGAGCATTGCACCAAAATGGTGGACGCTTTTATGGAAGCGGGCTTCAACTATTTTGACACGGCGCACAACTATCTGGGCGGCAGAAGTGAGACCGGACTGAAGGCCTGCCTGACCAGCCGGTATCCCCGGGAGAGCTATGTGCTCACCAACAAGCTGACCTATACCTTCTTTGAACAGCAGGAGGAGATCGCGCCCCTGATCGATACCCAGCTGGAAGCCTGCGGCGTGGCGTATTTTGACTACTGTCTGGTACATTCCGTTACCTCCAAAAACTATGACAAGCATGTGCGCTGCCACAGCTTTGCGGAGCTGCAGAAACTGAAGGAGCAGGGCAAGATCCGCCACATCGGTTTCTCCTTCCACGATCAGCCGGAATTTCTGGAAAAGGTTCTGCAGGAAAATCCCGAGGTGGAAGTGGTGCAGATCCAGTTCAACTACC
Source organism: Candidatus Avilachnospira sp. (assembly GCA_045530865.1). Classification (GTDB taxonomy): domain Bacteria; phylum Bacillota; class Clostridia; order Oscillospirales; family Oscillospiraceae; genus Avoscillospira. The sequence continues at coordinate 7,009 of JAZSCX010000054.1, read as the reverse complement.
TGGACCGGGACAACCCCGATGTGAAGAGCTGGGGCTGCTATGAGGTTTGCCGCAAGTATGGCAAGCCCGTGCTGGTGATGGAGCCGGTCAAGGGCGGCGCACTGGCCAATCTGCCTCCCAAGGCGGCAGAAGTGCTGGACGCACTGGGCGGCGGCAGCCATGCAAGCTTCGCCATTCGCTACGCAGCTTCTCAGGAGGGCGTGATGAAGGTGCTCAGCGGCATGAGCACACTGGAGCAGGTGCAGGACAATATCAGCTTTATGAAGGACTTCCGGCCCCTCAACGAGCAGGAACTGGCGGCACTGGATCAGGTGCGGGAGATCCTTCTGGCGCAGGAAACCGTGGCCTGCACGGCCTGCCGCTACTGCGTGGACGGCTGCCCGCAGAATATCCTGATCCCCGATTTGTTCAAGCTGTACAATAAAAAGGTGGTCTATCTGGATCCGGGCTGGGGCTATGCCAGCAGAACCAGAGAGAACGGCAAGGCCTCCGACTGTATCGGCTGCGGCCAGTGCGAGGACATCTGCCCGCAGCATCTGCCCATCCGGGAATGGCTGAAAAAGGTCGCCGCTGTATTCGAAGAATAAATAATTGAGAGGCGGCTGCCCGGCCGCCTCTCAATTATTTATCCGCATTTCATAGGGCGACAAAACGGCTCCCCTTGGTGACCAAGGGGAGCTGTCACGCTTGCGTGACTGAGGGGATCAGAACGATCAAAATGTTGTGGCAGCATCTTAGAATATTGTAGGGCGGCCAGACCTCTGGCCGCCGCAGTTCAATGATCAATTTTTACAATCCCTGCTCCAGAATAAACTGTGCCACATCCCGCACATTTTCCTTGTCCGACTGCATCAGCGCCTGATACATGGGCTGAGAACCAAAGCACACATCGGCCAACCGGTTCTGAATTTCGGCGGCCAGCTCTGCATCCATGGCGTCGGAATACACGGAAACCCGCTCCACCAAGGAATTTTTCAGAGAAAATTGCAGCTGCACCCCACCCCAGAGGAACCGGGTGTCCAGCTCCAGATCAAAGGCCGGGGTCTTGCCCATTTTCCACTGCCACGAACTCTGCTTTTCGTAGTAGGGCACGATCTGCGCCACCTGTTCCGGCGTCAGAGCCAGATCTTCCACTGCGCCGTATTCTTTTTCAAATACCTTCCGGATGGCATCCAGCATGATATCGGAAGTCAGTTCCGGAATAAACTCCGATAGATTGCACACGCGGCTGCGGACGGATTCCACGCCCTTGGCTTTCAGCTTCCGGGGGTCTACCTGCAGATAATTCTGCAGACGTCCCAGATCGGAGCGAATCAGCAACGTGCCGTGGTGCTGTCGGATGCCCTGTCTGCTGCAGAAGGCGTTGCCGGAAAACTTTCTGCCGTCTGCCAGCAGATCGTTCCGTCCGGAAAAATCGCAGGGAATCCCCAGCGCACGTACCGCCTGCAAAATCACCTGCAGCTGCCGCTGCAGATCGTAGCGGTTTTCCCCGGCAATAAAGGAAAAATTCAGATTGCCACAGTCGTGATATACCGCTCCGCCGCCGGTGATGCGCCGTACCAGTTGTACGCCATCCCGTTCCATGGCCTGCAGGTCACATTCCTTCCACGGGTTCTGATTTTTGCCGATGATGACCGCATTTTGGTTTACATAAAAATACAAAAGAAGATCATCCGGCGCCAGATGATCCAGAAACCATTCATCCATGGCCAGATTTTGCCAGCCATCCCGGCTGGAGGAAACATACCAGAAATTCCGCATAAACAACCTCATATCACAATGGTGGTACCGCATTCCGCGATACCACCATTGTCAACCATATTTGCCCAAATGTCAAGTAGGGGCGACCAATGGTCGCCCGCCATTTTATTCATCCGCGCAGCGGATACCGTCATTGTCAATTGTCCATTAATCAAATGTATTTCTGCGTCAGCACATCGATCACACCGCGGGTGGTGAGCCGCACCTGCGGGATCACCGGCAGCGCCATAAAGCTCAATGTCATAAAGGGATCTACGCCGGGGTTGACGCCCTGTGCAAAGGCCACTTCCTTGGCGTGTTCCAGGGTTTCATTGACCTCATGCAGGGGCGCTTCGGTCATAATGCCGGCAATCTCCAGTACCACCTCCGCCGTAACCGCCTCATCCTTGACCACCACAATACCGCCGCGGTTTTCCACGATCCGGTTGGCGGCGCAGGCCATATCCCTGGAATTGGTGCCCACCACAATGATGTTGTGGCTGTCATGGGAGATGGAGGTGGCCACCGCACCGGCTTTCAGCCCATAGCCCTGCAGATAGCCGATACCCACATGTCCGGTGTTCTTGTGCCGCTCAATGACGGCGATTTTCAGAATATCCTGCTCCACATCCACATGGTCGGCGTAGCCGTTGTCGGTGGTGACGATCTCGCCGGGGATCATGCCCAGTACACCCCGGGGACGGCTGTCCCAGAAGTCATCGGCGGTAAGCCGCTGCACATGGAAGGTATCGTGGGCGCGTTCTGCCAGATAGGGCTCGATCTCCGGCGCGTCAAAGGGTTGCATCTGTCCGTCGTAGCGCAGAACGCCGCCCTGAAATACCATCTGTACCTGAAAATCCTCAAAGTTGTCAATAATGGCAAAATCCGCCGCATAGCCCGGGGCAATGGCGCCCTGATTGTTCAGCTGATAGTATCTTGCGGCGTTGTGGGTCGCCACCTTAACGGTCAGAATGGGATCGGCGCCGTTTTTGATAGCCTTGCGGCAGATGTAGTCGATGTGTCCTTTTTCCAGCAGGTCGCTGGGGTGGCGGTCATCGGCACAGAACATACAGCGGTCTGCGTATTTGGACGTCAGCAGGGGCATCAATGCATCCAGATTTTGGGCGGCAGTGCCCTCGCGGATCATGATATACTGTCCCCGCTGGATCTTGGCAATGGCGTCCTCGGCGCTGTAGCACTCATGGTCGGAATAGACGCCTGCCGCCACATAGGCGTCCAGCTGCTTGCCCTTCAGATCCGGCGCGTGACCGTCGATCTTTTTGTGGTGGGACTGGGCGGCGGCGATCTTTTCCAGCACCTGCGGATCGGCGGCAATGACGCCCACATAGTTCATGACCTCTGCCAGACCCCGTACCCGGGGGTGGACGTAAAAGGAGTCCAGTGCCCGATAGTCCAGTACCGCGCCGCTCTCGTCCATAGGCGTGGCCGGTACACAGGAGGGTAGCATAAACAGCACGTTGAGGGGCAGCCCCTCTGTGGCCTGCAGCATATAATCGATGCCGTCGGTGCCCATGACGTTGGCGATCTCATGGGGATCCGTGACCACAGTGGTGGTGCCATGGGGCAGCAGGGCAGAAGCCAGATCCTTGGGAGCCAGAAGGGAGCTTTCCAGATGCATGTGGCTGTCCACAAATCCGGGCAGTACGATCTTTCCGGTCATGTCGTATTCCTGCAGACCGCTGTAGGAGCCCATGCCCACGGTGAGGCCTTCGGCAATGGCGATGTCGCCCTGACAGAGCTCGTTTGCAAAGACATTGAGATAGACGGCGTTTTTCAGCACCACATCTGCCGGACGGCGTCCCGCCGCCACATCCACGATCTTCTGCTTTTTCAGCAGATCCCGGTTGATCCGGCTGGAATAACTTTCATAGTTGCCTGCCATGGCAATCATCCTTTCCTTGTATATTTTATACAGATGATACCATAAAACAAAATTCTTGAATAGGGAAAATGCACGAAAAAATTATACAAATCGTATTCGAGAACCAACCTCCAAATTTTATGTCATTGCGAGCCGCCAACGGCGGCGTGGCAATCCGCTTCAACAAAAAAGCGCAGACAGGCGTTCCTGTCTGCTCTTTTTGTTGGTTATTCGTTTATTCACCCGGGCCGGGGGCAACGACTTTGCCCAGATTCCACGTGTAGGCTGCGCGCTCGGCAGCGGCCTGCTTTTCATCCGGTTTGCTGTAGGTGGAGATGGCGGTGTGTGCGCCGCAGTCCACACATTCCACGGAGATGGCCCAGCCGCCCTCTTCACTCATACAGGCAGCGCCGCCGCACACGGGGCAATCGGATAAACTGATGGCTGCAAACATTGGATCCATCGTATTCCCTCCTTGTATCATTGTGTCCACTTTATCATTTGCCCATCCATCTGTCAAGTAGCGGCGATTTGCTCGGCCAGATCGTTGAGGTAGACCCACCGCTCCATCTTTGCTTCCAGCTGGGTTTCCAGCTGTGTTTTGTCGTCCATGGCCCGTTGAAGAAGTTCAAAATCGGCGCCGGAGGCGGCGATTTCGGCGTTTTTTTGGGCGATTTTGGCCTCCAAAGCGGCGATTTCCTCGTCGATATGGTCGTATTCCCGCTGCTCCATATAGGAAAAACGCAATTTATTTTGCTTTTTCGGCTGGTTTGGAGCCGTTTTTTGCACGGATTTTTGCCGTTCCGGCAGGGAATTTTCCCGTTTTTTCAGGTAATCTCCGTAGTTTCCGGTGTACCGGCGCACTTCGCCGCCGGAGCAGACCTCAAAAATCTGCTCCGCGATCCGGTCGAGGAAATACCGGTCGTGGCTGACGGCGATGACCGGCCCGGGGAAGCTTTCCAGATAGTCCTCCAGAATGGAGAGGGTGGTGATGTCCAGATCGTTGGTGGGCTCGTCCAGCAGCAGGATGTTGGGTGCTGCCATGAGGATGCTCAGCAGAAACAGCCTGCGGCGTTCGCCGCCGGAGAGACGGCCGATTTTGGTGTGCTGCATGGCCGGGGTGAACAGGAACCGTTCCAGCATCTGGCTGGCGGAGAAGGTGCCCTCGTCGGTGCGGACTTCACCGGCAATGCCGTGCACCAGCTCCCAGACGGTCTGTTCCGGATCCAGCTCCTTTGCTTCCTGGGTGAAATAGCCGATCTGCGCCGTGGCGCCGGTCTCAATATTGCCGCTGTCCGGCTGCAGGCGGCCTGCCATCAGATTCAGCAGGGTGGACTTGCCCGCGCCGTTGACGCCCACGATGCCGATCCGGTCATGGCGCTCCATGCGGTAGGAGAAATCCCGCAGCACCTGCAAAGAGCCGAAGGACTTGGAAACCTGCTCCAGATTGAGAATCTGCCTGCCCAGACGGCTGGCGGCGGCGCCCAGCTGCACCGTTTCGTCATACTGGGGCGCTTCCTGATTTTTCAGGGCTTCGTAGCGGTCGATGCGCTCCTTGCTCTTGGTGGTTCTGGCCTGACAGCCCCGGATGATCCATTGGTACTCGTGGCGCAGGATGGCCTGCCGCTTCCGCTCCGAGGCCTCCGCCATCTCCTCCCGCTGGGCCTTCAGCTCCAGATATTTGGAATAGTTGGCTTCAAAGTAGCTGAGCTTTGCGCGGCTCAGCTCCGCAATGCGGGTGGCGACCCGCTCGAGGAAGTACCGGTCGTGGGTGACCATGACGATGGCACCGGGAAAGGCAGAGAGCTTCTGCTCCAGCCATGCCACCATTTCCGCGTCCAGATGGTTGGTGGGCTCGTCCAGAATGAGCACATCCGCCGGCTGCAGCAATGCGGCTGCCAGCGCCACCCGTTTGCGCTGACCGCCGGAGAGAACACCGATTTTTGCATCGGGATCTGGGATTCCCAGCCGGTTCAGCATGGAAACGGCTTCGTAGGTGTGGATGTTTCGATAAGCGGCATCCTGACTGGCAAACACCTGCTCTAAGACCGTATGTTCTCCGTCCATGGGCGGGTTCTGGGAAAGAAAGACCACCTGTACGTTGGGATAACGGGTCACAATTCCGCTGTCCGGCTGTTCCACCCCTGCCAGACACCGCAGAAGGGTGGATTTTCCCGTGCCGTTGATGCCGATGACGCCGATCTTGTCACCCGGTTCCAGATAGAGGTCGGCATCTTTTACCAGTTCTTTGATGCCATAGTTGATGGAAAGCTTTTCCGCGGACAGCAGCATAGGCAGACTCCTTTTTGTGTTCTGGGTGTATTATACATGTTTTTTGGGGAATTGACAATTGACAATTGAAGTCGGCTGAAAACGCGGCGGAAAGACCCGGAAAAGAAGATTAAGCGAATTGCACAGATTTGCAGGGGTGGTACTTGCCGGTTCTTGGGCAGGGTGATTTTCTTTTGGAAATTTCACAAAAAACAGTAGAAATTTTGCAGCTTTTATGCTATACTGCTATTCGGTGAGAAGTTCGCTTTTCCCATTCGCATTACAAATATTTGCAGGCTTCCACACAAGGAAAAACGGAGGCCGGGCAATCAAAATTAAAGGAGGACAACAACCTATGAACACTTTTGATCTGGAAAAGTATGGCATTGTCGGCACCAAGGAAGTCGTTTACAATCCTTCCTATGAGCAGCTGTTCGAAGCCGAGATGGATCCCACTCTGGAAGGCTTTGAGAAGGGTCAGCTGACCGAGCTGGGCGCTGTCAATGTCATGACCGGTATCTACACCGGCCGGTCCCCCAAAGACAAGTTCATCGTCATGGACGAGAACTCCAAGAACACCGTGTGGTGGACTTCCGACGAGTACAAGAACGACAACAAGCCCGCTTCCATCGAAGCATGGAACGAGTGCAAGCGTCTGGCCGTTGAGCAGCTGAGCAACAAGAAGCTGTACGTCATGGACGTGTTCTGCGGCACCAACAAGGACAGCCGTATGGCCATCCGCTTCATCATGGAAGTGGCATGGCAGGCTCACTTCGTCAAGAACATGTTCATCGCTCCCACCGCCGAAGAGCTGGAAAACTTCGAGCCCGACTTCGTTTCCTACAACGCTGCCAAGGCTAAGGTTACCAACTTCAAGGAACTGGGTCTGAACTCCGAGACCGCTGCCATCTTCAACATCACCTCCAAGGAGCAGGTCATCCTGAACACCTGGTACGGCGGCGAAATGAAGAAGGGCATGTTCTCCATGATGAACTACTACCTGCCCCTGAACGGCATGGCTTCCATGCACTGCTCCGCCAACACCGACATGAACGGCGAAAACACCGCTCTGTTCTTCGGCCTGTCCGGCACCGGCAAGACCACCCTGTCCACCGA
>JAZSCX010000124.1:0-9097 GCA_045530865.1 Candidatus Avilachnospira sp. | reverse complement strand
CTTGGCTCACAGAACGACATGGCTACGATCCGACTTCATTTTGGACATTTGGCTGTTGGCGAGTCCGAAACCAGAACAGAACAATTCATAGTTACAGAGAATGAAGGTCGTTACATTGGACATAAAGCATGTGTTGAATTTACCGTAACTGTAACTTGCACCGGCGAGTGAACCTCTTCGGCAAAAAAATGAACCCCCTTTGGGTATGAGTGAATCCCTTGTCGCAGAAAAGTGAACCCCCTCACAGTAATTCTATTAATATCTGAGCCACAATATAAGTAAAACCCGTCTTTTCAGATCGAAAAGACGGGTTTCTTGTATATTTTCCTGTTGGCAGTTGACGGGAATCCTGCTATAATTTAAGGGATCCTTACGTTGTATGTGGAAGCAAAAGCAAGATACGCGGCGGGCTTCCGAAATGCAAGTGACAGAGCTGATGGTACGGCAGGAAGGGCTGAAAACCATGCCCTTTGGAGAGGTTTGGGAGCAGTATTGCCGTGTTTGCGGCGCACCTGCCGATGGAGAATGGTACCATGCAGTGAAGCAGTATGAAAGCGATGCACTTGGTAAGAGAGGATAATAAATGAAGGATATTTTTACTGCGCCGTTTTTGGCAGAAATGTGTAATACAACGGCGAATATGTACCGCCTGGGCTGGGATGAACGTAATGGCGGCAACATCAGTTATCTGCTGGATAACGAGGAAGTTGCCGAGTATCTGAATCTTAATCATGTTATTCGGATTATTCCCCTTGGCTTCGATGCTTCCGCGGTAGTCGGCAAGATTTTTATTGTCACCGGCACCGGCAAATATTTTAAAAACGTGAAAGAGGATCCCAAAACTAATCTGGGTATCATCCGCATTGCCGCAGACGGACAGAATGCGGAGTTGCTCTGGGGCTACCGGGATGGCGGAAAGTTTACTTCGGAATTTCCTGCCCATCTCATGAGCCATATGGCACGCCTGTCTGTGGATCCGCAGAACCGTGTGGTGATTCATTCTCATCCGACGAACACGTTGGCTATGAACTATGTGCATGAGTTGGATGAAAAGAAGATTTCCCACACCCTGTGGGAGATGTGTACGGAATGCATTGTGATCTTCCCGGAGGGCATTGGAGTGCTGCCGTGGATGCTCTGCGGAACAAATTCCATCGGTGAAGCCACGGCGGAAAAGATGAAATCCTTCCGGTTTGTGATCTGGGCCATGCATGGTATTTATGCCTGCGGCAAATCGCTGGATGAGACGTTCGGACTGATCGAAACCGTGGAAAAAGCGGCGCAGATCTATATGCTTACGGCCCATCTGCCTCGGCTGAATACCATCCGGGACGAAGAACTGGCAGAGCTGGCGAGATTCTTCAAAGTGGATTATCGGAAGGATTTTTTGAATCTGTAATGGAAAACAGGAAGCTGTATCATGCAGTCTTCCTGTTTTTGTGTCATTTTAGAATTATTTTTCCCATTTGTTCGATGCCGCAGAGGGGAAGTTGTTCCTGTTCACAAAAGAGTGTATAGAGATCTGATGCACGGCATTCCAGACGGTAATAGGCCTTGTCTGTCGGTGTTTCGCCGGGATTGACCAGTGAGAGCTGCCCGTTCTGTTTTGCCCGTCGGAGCAGCTCACGGCCCGTTGCAGATGCGCCCAGCACCCGAACATAGGGGACGGGCTGCTTCAGATCTGCATCGGTAATTCCCAGATAGGCGCACAGCAGCAGCCGCTGCAGCCGTGTACGGGGATAGCGTTTGGATTTGGTGACAGTGAGAATGTCCTCTATGGACGACTCTCTTCGTGAAGCGCGCATAGCTTTGCTCCAAAGTCCCTCAGAGCCATGGGCACAATTCTCCCATTGTTCGTCCTTCAGGGATCGAAGTCTCGCGAGAACGGCGCGCTCTCCAAACCGAAGCTCATATCGGTGTGCCTCCTCCAAAACCGCCAAAGCTTCCGCCGGAACATATTTCTGCCATGAGCCGCTGGGGAAAAGACTGCGGATGGCAGTTGCGGATGGTTCCTGAGAATCGGGAAACTCTGCGTGATAATCACCGTTTCGATGGATCACAAGAGGCTGGATTTGACTTTTTGTGCGCAGCAAAGCGCGGCAGTATTCCAGACCCAGGATGTTGTTGGGGGAGTGGAGGTGGTTTTCGGAATCTTCCAGTGCCTGCTGTCTGGCAGCGGCATAGGGGAGTCCCTGATCCAGTCCGGAACGGAGCTTTTCAGAAAATGCAGGGGTGTCCATTTTTTTTGCAAAGTTCATCAGCGTTTCTGCGCTGCCGCATTCCGCGCCGAAGCTGATATAGTCCACGCAACCCAGCTTGTTCAGAATTTCCACACCGGTTCCGGCAAAGCCTTCTGCCGACTGCAGCACACCGGTGATGGGAAGTTCGAGAACCAGATCGGCGCCGCATTCCAATGCAGCGGCCGCTCTTGTTGTTTTGTCCCACATGGCCGGCATACCGCGCTGTACATAGTTTCCGCTCATCACACAAACAATGCAGACGGGTTCTTCAAATATCTGGCGAATCATGCGGATCTGTCTGGCATGACCAAGATGAAACGGATTGTACTCACAAATAATTCCGATACTTTTCAAGGAAAAAGCCTCCCAAAGGGAAAAATATAAGAAATACCTCTTGTTACTTTTGGCAATCTATAGTAGAATATCAGCAGTATGTACTCATATAGTACCACGAAATTTTATAAATGGAAATAACGAATTATAGGAGTTGGTTAACATGAACATTCTGATTATCAACGCAGGCAGCTCTTCCCTGAAGTACCAGCTGATGGATCCCGATACCGGCGTCGTGTCCGCAAAGGGTCTGTGCGAGCGTATCGGCATCGACGGCCGCCTGAACCACAGTGTTCCTGGCCGTGACAAGGTCGTCCGTGAGATTGCAATGCCCACCCATTCCGAGGCCATTGCTGCCGTTATGGAGATCCTGATGGATGCCGAGAACGGCGTCATTGCCTCCGTTGAAGAAATCGATGCTGTCGGTCACCGTGTGCTGCACGGCGGCATGGCTTTCACCGAGTCCTGCCTGATCGATGATGCTTGCATCGCTGCCATCGAGAAGTGCATCCCCCTGGGCCCCCTGCACAACCCCGCAAACCTGATGGGCATCCGTGCCTGCCAGGATGCCATGCCCACCAAGCCTCAGGTTGCCGTGTTCGATACCGCTTTCCACATGACCATGCCCGCCAAGGCATACACCTACGCCATCCCTTACGAGTATTATGAGAAGGACGATGTCCGCCGCTATGGTTTCCACGGCACTTCTCACCGCTATGTTTCCGCTCGTGCTGTTGACATGCTGGGCAACCCCGAGCACACCAAGAACATCTGCTGCCATCTGGGCAACGGTTCCTCTCTGTCCGCCTGCGTGGACGGCAAGGTCGTCGACACCACCATGGGCCTTGGCCCTCTGGCCGGTGTTCCCATGGGTACCCGTTCCGGTGACATCGACGCCACCATCATTGAGTACCTGATGGACCGCTACGGCTATGACATCAAGACCATGATGAACATCCTGAACAAGAAGTCCGGCGTGCTGGGTATCTCCGGTGTTTCCTCTGACTTCCGCGATCTGGATGCCGCTGCCAAGGAAGGCAACGACCGTGCACAGCTGGCTTTGGACAAGTTCATCTACGAGGTCAAGAAGGACATCGGTGCTTACGCTGCTGCCATGGGCGGCTGCGACGCCATCGTTTTCACTGCCGGTGTTGGCGAAAACTCCATCGACATGCGTATGAAGCTGGTCGAAGGTCTGGAATACATGGGCGTCAAGATGGATGCCGAGAAGAACAAGACCCGCGGTGTCGAAGCTGAAGTGCAGGCTGACGACTCCAAGGTTAAGATCTTTGTCATTCCCACCAACGAAGAGCTGATGATCGCCAAGGATACCGCTGCTCTGGCAAAGTAATTTTCTTATAAAATGCAAAAACCGGCTCGATCGAGCCGGTTTTTATGCAATTAATTGCCGGAGTCAAAGTTGACGGGATTGGCGGGATCCAACTGGGTGTTGGCAGCCAGATGATCGATGGCTTCCAGCATGTTCTGCTCGTACTGAGCGAACAGCTTGGTCTTGATGGCCTCACGGATGGGGAGGACCTCAAAGCGGACGTCTGCGCCCTCGCCGGCGTCAAGAATATACAAAGGTGTATAGTTGGCGTTGCTCACGGAGGTTTTTCCTGTTTCACCACTCTTGGTGAATTCCAGATTCAGGATCACGCTTTCCATGCTGTATTCCTTGTCCATATCGGAAATAAAGTTGCCGAGGCTGTATGCTACAAAGCAGGTCTTTTTCTCGCCATCCACAGTTTCTACATCCACATAACCCATGGGGCCGACAATATGGCTGTGGGAGCCGAGAATGACGTCAACGCCGTTTTCCAGCATCAGATCGGTGATATCCTGCTGGCTTTCAGTAGGGTCCAGGTCAAATTCGCCGCCCCAATGGCACATGGCAACGATGACATCGGGCTTCAATGCCTTGGCATCATCAATGCGGTCCAGAATGGCAGAGGTATCGATCTTGGAATAGGTGCCGGTATAGTCGCTGTAAAGCAGATCGACAGCGTATTCGTTGTTGGCAGGCAGCTTCATGCCGTCAACGCCCTTGGTGAAGCCGATAAAAGCGATTTTGATGCCGTTGATCTCGCGCATAACAGCGCCTGCGCCTGCGGTTTCATCTGGATCGGAAATGTGAGTGCCCACATTGTCAATGCCGGCAGCATTCAGGAATTTGGCGGTATTGACCAGACCATTGATGCCGTTGGTGATGGAGTAGGTGTTGGCCGTCAGCAAGGCATCAAAGCCGATCTCACTGAGCTTGGTTGCCAGAGAATCGGGGGCATTCCAGTAGGGCTTGCCGGAATAAGGTTCCTTGCCGGTCATGTTCAGTTCCAGATTGCCCACGGTCAGATCGGCACTCATGGTATAGGGAGAAATGGCAAGGAAACATTCATCAAAACTGTAAGAAAGATCCTCCTGCTGTGCGTCCATCAGTTGGGTATCATAGAACATGATGTCGCCTACTGCAGCCAGAGTGGCCACGCGGTCAGGTTCCGGTTCAGGCTCCGGATCATTTGCAGGGGGCGGGACAATGGTGTTGACTTCATCTTCAGCGGGCTCCTCGGGCTTATTGCCGTCACAGCCTTTTACGATCAGAACAACGACCAGAATCAGCACAACAGCCAGTACAGCCAGAATAATTCTCTGCTGCATTTTCCGTTTGCGCTTCATTTCCAGACGGCGCTGACGGCGTTTTTCCAGCAATTCATCGTCGCGTTCGTACTCTTCGAAATCCTGATAGGACATTTTTTTCCCTCCTAAATCATAGAGTTTTGATCATTATACTATATATTGTCCTGTTTCACAATCTTTTTTTGTGAAATTTTGGAATAATAAGAAAAGATTGGGGTTGGCGACAGCCTTATAATATGTTATAATGTGCCGGAATGAACCAATAATGCAAAGGAGTTTCCATGAATCCAAAGAAAAAAGGCAATCATCTGCTGAGAATCATTGTGATAATTCTGTTTGTTGCAGTGGCTTTTGCCGTTGTTTTAGGAATTAATGACGCCGTGCAGAAACTGAAGCAATTTGGAAACAGTACGACTATTTCATCTGAAAAAAAACCGGATGAAGATCCCTCGGAAGCTGAGCTTCCTGCCGAACCGGAACCGGATCCCATTCCACGTAATGTCTATGATCCGGATGGCTTTACAAACGAAAACGGGATCCGTACCTATTCGGCCGACGGTGTGACCGGTGTGGCGGGTATTGATGTTTCGTCCTTTCAGAAGTCTGTGGATTGGCAGGCGGTTAAGGATGCCGGGATTGAGTTTGTCATGATTCGTGTGGGCTACCGTGGTTACGTTTCCGGCAAGTTGGATCTGGATGACTGCTTCCTTGACCATATGGAGGGGGCGCTGGATGCCGGTCTGGATGTGGGCGTGTATTTCTTTTCGCAGGCTTTGACGGAAGAGGAAGCCATCGAGGAAGCGGAATATGTTCTGACATGGATCGAGGGCTACGATATTTCCTGTCCCGTGGTATTTGACTGGGAGGAAGTGCAGGCCGAGGCCAGAACCGATGAAATGAATATGCTGATGCTCACAGCCTGCGCGGAAGCCTTCTGCCGCACCGTGGAGGAGGCGGGCTACGAAGCTGCAGTCTATTTTAATCAGGCCTATGGGTATCAGCAGCTGAACCTGTCCAGTCTTTTGGATTATGAGTTCTGGCTTGCGGAATATGCGTCCACCCCAAGCTTTGTCTATGATTTTCAGATGTGGCAGTACACCAATAAGGGCGAGGTTCCCGGCATTGAAGGTCCGGTGGATCTGAATATCTGGTTTAAGCGATAAAAATACCGCGGAGAACTTACGTTCTCTGCGATATTTTTTGCTTTGGACATTCCAATTCCATGACATGGTCATACAAGGCAGCGGAATCTTCCGGTGTAAAAACGATGCACAGGAACTGTTCGGTTTTGGGATACTCTATGTAAATACATTCAAAAGTACCGATACCCTGTCCGTTGATTTGAATTGGCAGTGCCATCGGTTCAAGAACAGCGCCTGTCATGTCAACAATATCCTTATAGTTCCTGATACATTGAAACAGAATTTCTGCCGATTCGGATGATTGAATATCAATGCTTTCCAAATTGCCTTCGGAAAAGGTCAGAACATCTTTTTCGCCGAATTTGATTTTGTTTTGAAGCGTTTGAATGATTCCTTCTGCAAGATCATTTTGGATGTTGGAGTTGTTGTTTGCGGAGATATCGGTTGAAGAGGGCTGCTTCAGATCGGCACCGTATGTTGCGCAGCCAAACAGGAGCCATACGCAGGCAAAGATCAGGACTATTGCCGCGCGCTTTTTCATACGGATGACCTCCTTGCAAAATATGGTATCTATCCATATAGACGAAAAATTCCGCAAAAGGTTTCAATAATGGGATTATAAAAGAGGGAACTGTACATGAAAGCGGTTGGTTCCGTCGCTGCTTTCCGCCCAGATTTTGCCGCCATGCTCCTGCACGATTCGTTCCGCAATGGAAAGGCCAAGACCGTAGCTCTGGTTCATCTGACGGGCGGGATCCACCCGGTAGAAACGATGGAAGATGCGCTTCAGATCGGCAGGGGAGATGGGATCCCCTGTGTTGATCACCGAAAGGATGCAGCTGTGGTTCTGCTCATGGAGATGGACAAGGACATCGCTGTTGGGATAGGAATACTTCATAGCATTATCCAGAAGAATATCCAGCACCTGCTGAACTCTGGAACTGTCACCCATGATAGCGATGTTGTCAGCGATACAGGAAGCAATACCAAGATCATGTTCAAAAAACAGCGCGTCAAAGGGAAGAAGGCTGTTGGTAATCAGGCGGCTCAGGTCGATCGGATTATATGCAGTTCTGGAGCTGCCGTTTTCCACCCGCGCCAGCGTCAGCAGACCTTCCGCAAGGCCCCGCATCTGCCTGCCCATGGTGAGAATGTTGTCGGAGAATTGCTGCTTTTCGTCTTCGTTGTACTGGGGATTTTGCAGAAGCTCCGCGTTGGTTAGGATCACAGTCAGGGGCGTTTTCAGTTCATGGGACGCATCGGCCACGAACTGCTGCTGGTTCTTCCATGCAGCTTCCACAGGTTTCACCATCCATCTGGCAAGCAGGACACTGAGGAAAAAGAATACTGCCAGTGCTGCGAAGCCGAGAATGAAGCAGTTGCGCAGCAAAGTCTGCAATGCTGCCTGTTCACTGGAGATGTCCACGCAGGCAATCAGAAAACCATCCGGCGTATGCTGCCGCAGATAGCGCAAATCATATTCGTCCAATGCGCCGGTACTGTCAGCGCTTTCCGTCACCTGTTTCCAGATGCTTCCCAGAAAATCTTCGTTACTCAAATCGTAAAATCCAATGCCATAGGCAATGATTTCCCCGCTGCGCATCTGCTGCAAAACAAAATAGGGGATTTTCGGCTGATCCGGTTTTCCGAAAACAGGCTCCAGGATAAAGCCGGGAGCGGAAACGGTCTGCAAAACACGAAGGCTTTCCTCTTCCAGATTGTTTTTCGTGGAAATTATTATCATACCGAATGTACCGCACAGTACAGCGGTGATCACGGTCATCAGAACACAGATCAGTTTGATCCGCAGCTTTTTCAGCAAGTGCTGTCCACCTCCAGATGATACCCCAACCGACGGATGGAAACAATACGAACATTGGAACCGATGCTGGCCAGTTTTTTGCGGAGGAAGCCCACGTAGACCTCAACATGGTTCTCCACCGCGTTGGAGTCAAAGCCCCAAACACGGGCGAGAATGACCTCCTTGGAAAGGTTGCGTTCCTGTGATTGCAGGAGAAACCGCATCACATCAAATTCTTTGGCAGAAAGTCGAATTTGCCTGTCTCCGCAGTGGAGGGTACTGCAGCCCAGATCCAGACTGGTATTACCGTAGGTGAGCTCGTTGATCTGGCTGCCCTGCCGGCGCAGGAGGGCGTTGATACAGGCCAGAAGTTCTCTGGAATCAAAGGGCTTGGTCAGGTAATAATCGGCGCCGGCGTTCAGTCCGGCAATCCGGTCATCCAGTCCGGATTTTGCCGTAAGCATCAGAATCGGCGTGGAACACCGTCTGGAACGGACACGCCGTGCCACCTCCAGACCGTTCAGACCGGGCATCATCACATCCAGAATTAGAAGATCGTAAATACCAAGTTCCGCATATTCTGCACCGCTTTCACCGTCGTAGACGGCTTCTACCTGAAACCCCTTGCTCTCCAGCAGACATTTCAGTGAGTTGGCAAGCAGGATTTCGTCTTCGATGATCAATATTTTCATAAATCTGTCACTCCGTTTTTTCTAACCATATCATATAAAACTGAATTGGTTCTGAAAAAAGATCCATCGATACTTAAAGTATATCGGATGAAAGTGTCCTGCGTCAATTACAGAAATGTAGGTTTGTCAATGATGTGTTACACATTAGGGTAAGAAAAAAGAACGTGTTTAGGAGACTTCCAGTTGAGCGGTCTCATAGGGAAATTGTTATATTGCCGTTGTCTGACAGCGAGCTGTTTTTTGAAATCCTCAAAA
>JAZSCX010000048.1:0-2737 GCA_045530865.1 Candidatus Avilachnospira sp. | reverse complement strand
CCGCCCCGTTGGTTGCAGCTTTTTACTCCATTATACCGGAAAATAAAAAATTTACCACGGGCAACCCGTGGTAAATACATTTATCCACAGAAGCAAATGCTCTGCAGCAGCTCCATAAACAGATCCCACCATGTTTTCCGCTCCACCGCCTCCGGCGCCACCAGCGGAATGGATGCCAGTGGTTCTCCCTCTGCCTGCATGGTCATGGTGCCTAGCCGTTGCCCCGCCTCCACCGGCGCAGTCACCTGCTCCGCCACCTCCACCTTGGTAGTAACCTTGCTTTGCAAGCTCTTGGGAATCAGCAGCGGCGCCGGATCCGCAGGCACGGGCACAACGGTTTCCGCCCTTCCCAATACCACCGGCACTTCCGGAATAGCGGTTTCCAGATCCGGCTCTGCCAGGGTATAATTGGCAAAGCCGTAATCCAACAGCTGCTTTGCCGACTGGAACCGCTCCTGTGAATTGGCACAGTGGAGCACCACCGCCACATACTCTACCCCATTCCGCATAGCAGAGGCAGACAGGCAGTGCCCCGCAGAGGAGGTATAGCCGGTTTTCAGTCCGGTGGTACCGTCATAGAACCGCACCAGTTTATTGGTGTTGGACAGTCCGAATTCTCCGTTCCGTACCGTGTCCATCCAGATGGTGGTATACTTCCGGATATCATCGTGCTTCAGCAGCTCCCGGGACATGACCGCAATATCATAGGCGGAGGTCAGATGCTCCGAGGCATCCGGATCATCATCCAGTCCGGTACAGTTGACAAAATGGGTATCCGCCATACCCAGTTCCTCCGCCCGCTGGTTCATCTTCTCCACAAAAGCATCCTCCGAACCGGCAATATGCTCCGCCAGCGCCGTGGCACAGTCATTGGCAGAGGACACTACCACCGACTTCAGCATTTCATCCATGGTCATCTGCTCACCCGGTTCCAGATAGACCTGGCTGCCGCCTTTGGCTGCAGCGGCGTCGGACGCGATCACCATGTCGTCCCACGAGATATGACCGGATTCCAGCGCCTCCATCACCAACAATAGAGTCATAACCTTCGTCACACTGGCCGGCGCCAGCCGCTCATGGGCGTTTTTCTCAAAAAGCACTGTTCCTGTGGCCGTTTCCATTAAAATTGCAGAGGGTGCCGCCACCTCCAGTTCCGCAGCCCGCACCGGCAGCACCAGCAAACTCAGCAGCAACACTGCGCACACCGCTCGTTTCCACATGGTCATCATCCTTTCCGTTCCCTTTGGTACAAGCGTATGCAGGACAGAACAAAAAAGACCTGTCTGTACATTTGTTCCAAACTGCGCTATAATAAAGCTGACCATTTTCAATTTACGGTGATCTTATGCGATATGCCATTTATACCTTGGGTTGCAAGGTCAATCAATACGAAACTCAGGCCATGGAACAGCTGCTCAGCAGCCGCGGCCATGAGCAGGGGGATTTTGCCGGAATCTGTGACTGCTACATCATCAACACCTGCACCGTCACTGCCGTTTCCGACAAAAAATCCCGAAATATCATCCGCCGGGTGCGAAAAAGCAATCCCAATGCCGTCGTCGGCGTCTGCGGCTGCTATGCACAGGTGGATCCCCATGCCGTAGCCGCACTGGATGTGGATGTGGTAGTGGGCACCAGCGGCAGAGAAGAATTTCTCCGGCAGCTGGAACAGGCCTTCATGGAAAAGACCCGCTACACCTGCGTGGACAATGCCCTGCGCCGTCGGGAATTTGAAGTCCTGCCCGCCGGCGGTATGGCAGCCCGCACCCGTGCGCTGATCAAAGTGCAGGACGGCTGCGTGAATTTCTGCACCTACTGCATCATCCCTTATGCCAGAGGGCCGCTGCGCTCCCTGCCGCTGCAAACAGCACTGGAGCAGGCCGT
Source organism: Candidatus Avilachnospira sp. (assembly GCA_045530865.1). GTDB lineage: Bacteria > Bacillota > Clostridia > Oscillospirales > Oscillospiraceae > Avoscillospira. Next base: position 853 of record JAZSCX010000048.1, on the reverse strand, counting down.
TCAGTGTGCCGAAACCGGCTATAAAGAGCTGGTCATCACCGGCATCGAAATCTCCAGCTGGGGTGTGGACTTCAAGGACGGCAGCAAGCTGCAGGATCTGCTAGCAGCGTTGTGTGAAGCCGTTCCCCAGTGCCGGATCCGGCTGGGCTCGCTGGAGCCCAGAACCATAGACGAGGATTTCTGCCAGACCCTTGCCAAATACCCCAACCTGTGCCCCCAGTTCCATCTGAGCCTGCAGAGCGGCAGCGACACGGTGCTGCAGCGGATGCATCGGAAGTATGATACCGCCCGCTATCTGGAAAGCGTACGGCTTCTGAACCGGTATTTTCCCGGCTGCGCCGTCACCACCGATCTGATCGTGGCCTTCCCCGGCGAAACCGAGGAAGAGTTTGCGGAAAGTCTGAATTTCATGCGCCAGTGCCGCTTTGCCATGGTGCACGTGTTCCCTTACTCCCGCAGAGACGGCACCCCCGCCGCCAAAATGTCCGGGCAGCATCCCAATGCCGTCAAGGAAGCTCGCTCTGCCGCCGCATCGGAGGTGGCAGCGGAGCTGGAAACTGCCTTCGAAGAGGCCATGATCGGTCAGACCGTACCCGTACTCTTCGAGCAGGTGGAACACGGTCTGTTCACCGGCCATGCACCCAACTATATCAAGGTCTACGCCGAGGGTGAAAACCTGCAAAACCAGATCCTGCCGGTTCTGGTTGAAGAAGTCTATCGTGACGGTATCAAAGGTCGTATTCTATAAGCAGCAAAATCCCGGGCTTCAGCCCGGGATTTCAGCTTTTGAACCCAATGGGTTCGCTGCGGTATACGGGTCACCAAAAAAGACAACCATCCATTCGGATGGTTG
>JAZSCX010000116.1:0-3897 GCA_045530865.1 Candidatus Avilachnospira sp. | reverse complement strand
GATCAGAATGTGATCCTGCGGGCCTGCGGGCTTTTTGGAAAACTCGTTGTGATAAATATGGGGAGAAATATCCTGAATCATAAGAACCTCTTTCTGAATGGACAATTGACAATGAAATTGTAGGGCGCGACGACCCGGCGCGCCGCCTACAGGCACCTCTAACGGGCGACCAATGGTCGCCCCTACGGCCATTATCTGCCGAAAAATGCTTCAATTTCCTTGCGGCTTGCCTTGACGGAACCCTGTACGAAGAAGGGCTTGCCGCCACCTCTGCCGTTCAGAGCCGTGTTCATTTCCTTGGTAAAGGTACGCAGATCGCCGTTTTCCTGCCCGACGGCGTACTGGAAGCAATCCTCGGCCTTGGTGAAGATGGCGCAGCGGCCTCCGCAGGCGTGCAGCACCGCATCGCACAGCCGCCGCAGGGCATCGGGCTTCAGCCCCTGCTCAAACAGCAGCACATCCCCCGCATCCCGGTAGGTCTCCGCCTTCTGCCGGAACAGCTGATCCTCCAGCTGCCCCAGCCGATACTTGGTATCGTTCAGCTCCTGCTGCATCCGGGCGGCAGCGGCCGCCGTTTCAAAGGGCTTTGCCGAGAGCAGACCGGAGATCTGCCGGTTCTGCTGCCATGCCTGGGTCAGATATTCCAGCGCCCGACCGCCGGAGAGCATCTCGATCCGGACGCCCTCGTGGAATTTCACGCAGGAGAGGAATTTCACCAGCCCGATCTCACCGGTGTGCTGTACATGGACACCGCAGCAGGCGCACAGATCCACCCCGGGGATCCGCACGATCCGTACCTCGCCGGACAGCTCCTTTTTACTGCGGTAGGGAAGCTGCGCCAGTTCTTCCGCGTTGGGCCAGAGCGCCTCCACCGGCGTATTGCGCCAGATGGCAGTATTGACCTGCTGTTCGATTTCCGTCAGCTGTTCCTCCGTCAGTATCCCATCAAAATCGATGGTCACGGCATCCTTTCCCATGTGGAAGCCCACATTGTGATAGCCGTAGGCGGCGTTGACCAGACCGCTGACCATGTGCTCGCCGCTGTGCTGCTGCATCAGCTGGAACCGCCAGTCCCAGTCCAGACTGCCGGTGACGGTCTCGCCTACCGGCAGGGGGGCTTCGCAGTAATGGATGACGGCTTCGCCCTTTTCGTGGGTATCGGTGACGGTCACGCCGTTCAACGTGCCCCGGTCACCGGGCTGACCGCCGCCCTCGGGATAAAAGGCCGTGCGGTCCAGAACCACTTCCCAGCCATGCTTGCCCTGCTCGCAGGACAGCACCGTGGCGGTGAATTTGCGGATATGTGAATCTATGTAATAGAGTTTTTCCGTCATAAGGACCTCCATATCAATTGACAGTTGACAACTGATAATTGACAATTATGGTATCCGCTCCGCGGATAATTAAAAGAACGCACCCTTGCCCTCTCCTGGGACTGATTCCCCCGCCGGGGGAATCACCCCACAGGGGAAGCCAAGAGTGTCTGCCCTACACTTCCTCATCCTTCACATATTCCATCAAATCACCGGGCTGGCAGTCCAGCACCCGGCACAGCCGCTCGATGGTCTTATGCTCCAGACCGCCCTTACCGCTTCGTATGGCTGTCAAACTGGCTTGACTAATCAGCTTGTCCTGTCGGATTTTATAGGTGCTGATTCCCTTTTCTTTTAACAATTCAAACAGCTTCGTATAAACAATAGGCATACTATCACTCCTGTATACTGAAATTAGTGCAGAATGACCAATTGACTATGCACTGATTTCAGTATATAATATATTCGTATCAAAGATAAATGGGGGTACGGCCTGTGCATATTTTGGAATCTCTATGGTATGGAAATTGCTGTCCCTGTGAGCAGATGCCCTGCGCTTCATCGGAGGAAATCACAAAATGGGAACAGACATTGCAGACACATCTCAGCCCGGAGCAATGGAAGCTGTTTCTGCAATATGAAGCCGCGCGAAACCACCGCTCAGCCGATCAGGAGGAACAAGTCTTTGCCCTCGGAGTCCGGTTCGGTGTGCAGCTGCTGCTGGAATGTCTGCATACATAATCCACCCGCTCCGCAGATGATTGGATTCTGCGTAGGGGGCGGCGTCCTCGACGCCCCGAAAAAAGCGGGCTGTCCGGGCACCCCAGAGTGGCTTCTCTTGCCCTTCGGGCAATTCACCTTCAGGCCAGCCCCTACGGCAGGGCAGGTCAATCATTTCAAATCCGTCGGCGGAGCCGACACATTCATTGTCAACTGTCAACTGTCAATTAATCTATGATCTGCACCTGTTCCACCTTGACACACCGTTTGGTATCCAGATCGACGGTAAACACGGCGCCGCAGAGCCAGTTGGGGCCGGGGGCAGGTTCAAACCGGCTGGTCAGCTCCCCCCGGAACAATGCGATGGACTGCTCCGGCTTCACACCCAGCGCCGAATTCATGGGGCCGGTCATGCCCAGATCGGTGATGTAGCCGGTACCCTTGGGCAGGATCCGCAGATCCGCCGTGGGCACATGGGTATGGGTGCCCCAGACCGCCGATACCCTCCCATCCAGCATAAAGCCCATGGCCAGCTTTTCGGAGGTGGCCTCCGCGTGGAAATCCACCAGCACCGGCATCCCCTGCAGCTTTTTCAGAATGGGATCGATCTTCGTAAAGGGGTTATCGGCATGGTTGTCCATGCCAAACCGACCGATCAGGTTCACCACGGCGATCTGACCGTAATCCGTATCGTAAATGCCCACGCCGCTGCCGGGCAGCTGGGGGGCAAAATTGGCAGGCCGAAGCAGCTGCGGCGTATCCTCCAGGCAGGAGCAGATCTCCCGCCGGTTCCAGGTATGGTTGCCGAGGGTCACCGCATCGGCGCCGGAATCCAGCATCGTGTCCACCTGCTGGGGCGTGACACCGGTCATGCCGGCATTTTCGCCGTTGACCACGCAGAAATCGATTTTGTACATTCTCCGCAGGGCGGGCAAATGTTTTCGCAGGCAGTTCAGTCCCGGCGTTCCCACCACGTCTCCCACGGCTAAAATTCGAAAATTCATGCAATGTTCCCCTTTGTTCAGGATTTATTCAGATACTCGGAAAAAATGTCGAAAAAAGTTCGGAATACCGTGTTATTACTCTAAAAAAGGAAGTTTCTTCCAAATAAAAATGCTTGACTTTTCCGCTTTGATGTGCGATATTCGTTGCATATTCACGAATAATATGCTTTTTGGGGCGGTTTTTGTGAATACCATTCTCCAAGGAGGTACCGCAGGATGCTGAACGGAACTGTCAAATGGTTCAACGCCGAAAAGGGATATGGCTTCATTTCCAACGATGACGGCAGCGGCGATGTGTTTGTCCACTTCTCCGCCATTCAGTGCGACGGCTTCAAGAAGCTGGAAGAGGGCCAGAAGGTCGCTTATGAAGTCGAGCCCGATCCCAAGGACAACGGCAAGATGCGCGCTGTCAACGTCTCTGTTGTGTAATAGAGAACCCCGGCAATAAAAAACCTGAACGGCTGTGCCGCTCGGGTTTTTTATTTTCTTCCTGCGGAAGAAAATAAAGGATTGAATCGTGCAGGAAAACCCTGACGGTTTTCCCGCACACACCCTTTCCCTCCGGAACAGGAAGATTGCTCTTCTGGTTTACAGGAGACAAATCATTCAACGTGCACTTGTGCCCCCTTTAAGGGGACTGGCAGCGAAGCTGACTGGGGGGGTGTTTCGATCATATATGCAATGATAAAACCTGCCGCAACCCCCCGGTACTTTGTGCCGGGCAGATAGTCAAGCAAGTGCAACACATTCTTCAAAAACTTCAGTTGGAGTTTTCCAACCGAGACATTTTCTGGGACGAGAATTGATCAGATCTGCTATAAACTGCACAAGCTCATCAGTGATCGTCCTGAAATCAAAGC
>JAZSCX010000077.1:0-2803 GCA_045530865.1 Candidatus Avilachnospira sp. | reverse complement strand
GTCCAACCCCGTCATCAAGGCTGATATGGAGGAGTCCGGCGCTCTGTTTGCCGCTGAGGAGGTCATCCACTCCTATCCCCACCACGACCGCTGCAAGAAGCCCGTCATCTTCCGCGCCACTCCCCAGTGGTTCTGCTCTGTGGAGTCCTTCAAGGATCAGGCCATCGCCGCTATTGAGAACGTCAAGTGGTTCCCCGCCTGGGGCGAAGACCGCATGACCAGCATGATCCGCGAGCGGGCCGACTGGTGCATCAGCCGTCAGCGCCGCTGGGGTCTGCCCATCCCCGTGTTCTACTGCAAGGACTGCGGCAAGCCCGTGTCCAACCCCGATTCCATTGAAAAGATCTCCAAGCTGTTCGACGAGCACGGCTCCAACGTCTGGTTTGAGAAGGAAGCCATGGAGCTGATTCCCGACGGCTTCACTTGCCCCCACTGCGGCGGCAAGGCATTTGACAAGGAAACCGATACGCTGGACTGCTGGTTCGACTCCGGTTCCACCCATTTTGCTTCCCTCATGAAGGACACCCCCGATTTGTGGCCTGCCGACGTCTATCTGGAAGGCGCAGACCAGTACCGCGGCTGGTTCCAGTCCTCCCTGCTGACCTCTGTCGGCGCGCTCAATCAGGGCGCTCCCTTCAAGCAGGTTCTGACCCACGGCTGGGTCGTGGACGGTCAGGGCCGTGCCATGCACAAGAGCCTTGGCAACGGTGTGGATCCCGCCGACCTGATCAAGGATTTCGGCGCTGATATTGTCCGCCTGTGGGCCGCCTCTTCCGACTATCATGCCGATGTCCGCTGCTCCACCGAGATCTTCAAGCAGATCGCCCAGAACTACCTGAAGTTCCGCAACACGGCCAAGTACTGCCTGGATAATCTGGTGGACTTCGATCCCAACACCGATCTGGTGGCTCCCGATCAGCTGCAGGAACTGGACAAGTGGGTGCTGACCTGCCTGAACAGCCTGATGGAAAAGGCAGAAGAGGCTTACAAGAACTATGAGTTCCATGCCATCACCCATGCCGTCAATGATTTCTGCGTGGTCACCCTGTCTGCCCGTTATCTGGATATCATCAAGGATCGTCTGTACTGCGACGGAAAGGCTTCTCTCAGCCGCCGTGCTGCCCAGACCGCTCTGTGGCTGGTGCTGGATGCCATGACCAAGCTGTTCGCCCCCATTCTGGCCTTCACCTGCGATGAGATCTGGCTGGCTATGCCTCATAAGGCAGAGGACGATGCCCGCAACGTTCTGCTGAACGAGATGTCCAAGCCCTATGCCCAGTATGCGCTGGATGCCGACGCCATGGCCAAGTGGGATACTCTGTTTGCTCTCCGCGGCGATGTGAATCTGGCGTTGGAGGCTGCCCGTAACGAAAAGCGCATCGGCAAGGCGCTGGAAGCCCATGTGACGATGCATGCTGCCGACGATGCCGCCAAGGCCGCTCTGGAAACCGTCAAGGATCTGGATCTGGTGTCCGTCCTGCTGGTCTCCTCTGTGGAACTGGGCGAAGCCGAAGGTGTGCAGGGCGCCAGCTTCCCCGGCCTGACCGTGGCTGTGTCCGAAGCCAAGGGCGCCAAGTGCCCCCGCTGCTGGATGCACTCCGAAGCTGCCAACGAAGAGGGTCTGTGCCCCCGTTGCGCCAAGGTTGTCGCAGCCATCGAAGTGGAGATCTAAATATAACAGGACAACCGCCGTACCAACCTTGGTACGGCGGTTGTTGTAGCACCCCAAAGCCTTCTCCTTGAGGAGAAGGTGTCATGCGAAGCATGACGGATGAGGTGTATGCAGTTATCGTCTTCATTGGAAGTACCCTATGCTCCGCAGGCCCGATTTCTTTTGTTCGGGCAGATTGTCAAGTCAAGTGCAACACTTGATGAGAAAACGCTTCAAAGGGAGTGAGTCAATAAAACAGTTTCAGTCCCGGCAGGTCATCTGCCGGGACTGAAACTGTGTGCATTACAGCCATGTGATAGAATAGACCAAACAATTAGACAAACTTGGATTTGACAGTATGTAAAGTCATGTTGCGGAAATGTAAAGATGATGCGGTGGTGTTTGTGGGTACTTTTTCTCATAATGAAAGCATCACAACCAAGGAGGTTTTGCTATGACATTGTCAGAAAAAATAGTTAGCCTTAGGAAGGCACATGGATGGTCACAGGAAGATTTCGCAGAAAAACTGGATGTTTCACGGCAGGCAATCAGCCGTTGGGAGAATGGAACAGCACTGCCTGATGCACAAAATGTATTGCAGATTAGCAAACTGCTCGGAGTTACAACAGATTATCTGCTGAATGATGATTATGAAAGTGACAAGGATATCCCCGCTGTCCAAGAAGCAACACAGGAAACAGAGTGCATAATTTCAAAAAAGAAACGAGGACATTTGATAGCTGCAATTTGTTTTACAGTAGCGGCATTTTGCTGGTTGATGGTTGTATCATCTAATCCGACTGGGATCGAGTTGGGGCTTTCTTGCTTTTCCCTGGCGCTTTGTGCAAGTAGTGCGGTTGCACAGTATGTTTTGTTTTTTAAGAAAAGATAAAACTTTCTGCACAACATACTCCAATTTGTCGAACAGATATAAGGGCGTACTTCTATACACCTTTCGGTGTTGTGCTTTATATGCGTTTTTGTACAGCACCCAAGCCTCCCCTGTGTAAGGGGAGGTGGGCAGGTTATCATTTGAAGTGCAACACCAAAAATAAAAAGAGACAATATACAAACAATCGTGTAAAATGTAGTTACCACACAACAAAACACACGAGGGGGTTTGTATATTGTCCTACACACATTTTACACTGG
>JAZSCX010000061.1:0-38632 GCA_045530865.1 Candidatus Avilachnospira sp. | reverse complement strand
TTATTAATCCGCACAACAACATCTCTGGATGCATCCCGAATGGGCGGTCTGCGATCTGCCTTGTAGATGATTTGCTCGAAACGCTGTCTGGCAGCCTCATACTTTTGCGGAAGATCCAGTGTGCCGGTCTTCAGAGCCGTTTTCATCGTTTCCTTGATCTTGCCGGTGCTGGTGATGTAACCCTTCTTTTCAAAGTGGGTCATCAGTTCCTGGGCTTCTTCATAGGAAACCTTACGCTCGACAGTTTCGGTAATGGTGGCAGTAATGCCTTCAATTGCGGCGGCGGCCTGCTCCGGTGTTGCGCCCATCTTGATCTGCCGCATAACTGCTGTAGCGGGATTCGGGGGCGTGGTGAGTTCGCCGCTCTCAAGCTGTGCGGAGATTTTCTGCTCAGCAGCAACCATTTCCGGATCTTTTGCCCACTGATCCAGCATGCCGCTCTCAGTCCAGTATCGGACCAACTCCTGCGCTTCCGCTTTATCGATGGTATGCTCGCGCTCCACCTGTTCTTCATACACCATACCAGCGAACAGATCCAGCTGCAGCACGCCAAACTTCATGCCGGTATCGTCTTCGATTTCCCGCTGCAGCGTCTCCGCAAATTCCGAAAAGCTCTCATTTGCCATCACGTGAAGGATATTGATATGCTTATCTTCCACCCGTTCACCGTCCTGATTTACGCACAGACGCAGGCCACGGCCTACCTTCTGCCGACAGGTGAAAGTGGATTTCTGTTCGATCAGGGTGCAAACCTGGAACACATTGGGGTTGTCCCAGCCTTCCTTTAGTGCGGAGTGGGAGAAGATAAAGCGCAGCGGGCAAGCAAAGCTCAGCAGCCATTCCTTGTCGCGCATGATGGTGTTATAAGTGTCGTCATCTGCCGCTGTGTCGCCCTTGGTGTCCTTCAGGCGGCCTTTTTTGTCCTGAGAGAAGTAACCGTTATGTGCCTTGGTAACATCCGCTGAGAAACGCTCACGAATTGGTGCGTACTTTGGACGTGCGATCAGCTCCAGATAACATTCCTCAAACATTTTGGCGTAAATACCGGGAGATCCGTCCTCCAGCCGGTAGTTGGCAACCTTATCGATGAAAAACAGAGACAAGACTTTAATGCCCTTATCGGTATAACGAAGCTCCTTATCCAGATGCGCCTCTATGGTGCGGCGGATCTGTGCTTTCTTTACCATGTTCTCGTCGATATCGCCGATGGATTTACCCAGATATACTTCTTCGGTGTTGCCGAATTCGATGTGCTCGTATTCCGAGGTGCAGTCAATGCCTGCAACGGTGTAGCCCTCGTAAAGCTCTCTTTCACCGGATAGCAGATACAGATCATCGCCGGGTTTGACCGTAACAGTCTTTCTGCTGACGATCCCATCCTTTTTCCGGATATCCATCTCGATCTTTGCCCGGAAGCCTTTCTCGTTGGACACAGAGAGCAGCTTCACATAGGGCTGGTTGAAACCGCCGGAAATCTGGTTGGAGGATACCGATATCTGCTTTACCAGACCCATTTGGTAGGCATCCACAGGGGTTAGACGGTACAGCAAATTGATCTTTTCTCTGTGGGTTGCAGAGTAACGCAGAACGCACAGCGGCTTTAAGGATGCGATGGCTTCCTTGGCCTTCGGTGTGTTATCCACACTCTGAGGCTCGTCGATAATAACGACAGGATGGGTATCTTGGATGTACCGCATGGCGCTGTCGCCGTTGAGCTTGTCCTGCGCTTGATTGATGATGTTCTCCGCTTTCTTGAACGCATCGATATTGATGATCATAATCTCGATGTTTGCACTGGTGGCAAACTGGCGCACATCAGACAGCTTGGCAGAATTGTAGATAAAGTACCGGCAGGGTACATTATCATATTGCAGCCCAAAATGCTCCTTGGTCACCTCAAAGGACTTGTAAACACCTTCCCGGATAGCAACAGAGGGAACAACGATAATAAACTTGGTCAGACCGTACTTGCGGTTCAGTTCAAAGATGGTCTTGGTATATACATAGGTCTTGCCAGTGCCGGTCTCCATCTCAATGGAAAACTGGGGAAATGTACGCTCCCGGTATTCCAGCGGCTCCACATCCGGAATTAGGTTCGGACCGATCCAGTTGGCATCCGTCAAAGGGAGATTGTTTCGCTTTTGGACGGTATGCATATTTTGCAGAAGCATATCATCGTCCACAACAATGGCATTTCCTTCACCCAGATCACCGGTAAAGGTTGCCTGCGCACCATCATCCACAAAAAACAGATTGACACCCTTTGTCATGCCTGCGAACAGGTCAACAACTGAATTCACTGCATCCGTCTGGAAGTCTTGATTTTTGAATTTAAGTTTCATGGGTTTTCACCTTACTTGAAGAGTCGAAGAAGCAATGTATAGTTCCAAAGCAAATTGTCTGCTTCCATGGAATGCTCAATCGCAATGATTTCGTATTGTATTGCCGCTATGTTCTTCTCGCCAATGTGTTTTTGTAACAATGAGTAACTGTTCAAAACATCTAATTGATTCAACCTATTTGTATTTGTTGCTTCGTGGATTTTTTGCTGCAGGTCTACGAGGATGGGTTCATACCCAGTTTCACAATACAAAGCAGCAATCTCATACGATGTTTTCAATGCGAGTAAAGCATCTCTGCGTGCATCAATTTGCATCTTTCGAATGACAACAATCAACACCTCATATATTGCAAAGCAGAAGACTACACGTTCAATCCACGCCCAGATTAGGTTTTCTCCTTCAATTTTCATTATGAAAGAGGATAAATAAGCAATCAATGTCGGGATTCCAATATAATCAATTGCACCAATAAAGCAATGCAGAAAAGTCTTCGAACGAATGTGATGCTTTTTTAAAGGCATTTTCCCCATTGTGTACCTCACAGAAGCTTTAGCTCGATACCCCGGTCGCGGAGGATATAGTAGGCATTGGCCATGGCGGTGTCGTTGGCAAAGGAATCTCGGGAAATAATGACCTTCGCCGGGACATATTCTGCCATTGCTTCCATATCTTCTGGGGTAATGTCTGCTGCAAGGCAGACCAACAGCAGGCAGTCATCGCCTACAGTGTAGGCGGTCTTGCTGTTCACAGCCACCTTATTTACGGAGTAAGTCAGCGGCACGCCCAGCTTCAACATCACTTCACAGACCATATCCAGATCGCTGCGGTCAGCTTTCACACGGTTGATCATGGTATTCATTCGGTTGAGCAGATCTTCCATACGCAGCTCGTCCACGGGTGTGGCATCCCAAGTCTGCAGGTTGGAAGAATCCAGTTTGAATACACGGAAGCCTACATCCAGAGGTTTCTTTTCACTATCTCCAATCTGCATCTGCCCATCGGTTTCGGTCAGCTTCTTGCCGGCACGGCGAATGCGTTCCTTGCCAATTTCGCAGATATTCTGAAAACCAGCTTTGCATGCATCACTCTTCACATCGCATACTTCTGGTAATTGAATCAGAACAAACCTACGATTGCCATTATCCTCAGCGTTAAGTTGCATAACTGCGTGTGCCGTTGTTGCTGAACCTGAAAAGAAATCCAGTACGATAGAATCTTTGTCTGTTGCAATTCTCAGTATTTTTTCAACAAGTCGAGTAGGTTTGGGTGTTGCAAATCCTACAATTCCCAACCGTTTTAATTCCTCTGAGGCACCCTGAGTATGATTAACATCGTCATAATGCCAAAGCGTTCTTGTCACAACACCTTGATGATCTGCTAATAGCTTCTTAAATCGTGGGTATGCAGCAGTGCCATCAACTCCCCAAAACAGAAGATTATCCTTCATGTGTTCCTGGCACTGTTCCTGAGAATATGCCCATACGGCGGTTTCTTTTGGCCATACCTGCTTCCCAGTAAAGGGATTAGTGATCGGATAATACAAATTCGGACGTTGTTCCTTACTCTTATTACAAGTATAAGTTGCAGAGTTCCAAGGTCCACGGGGGTCATTGTCCGGATTCTGATAATACTGCATTTGTCGTTCATTAAGTGCTAATCGATTGGGATGCCAAATCGATTTTTCTTTTGCATAAACCACAATATATTCAATGTCGTTGCTGAAATACTGAGCATCATTGGAAGGAGATGCTTTTTTAAACCACGAAACCAATCCAATGAAATTTTCCTCTCCAAATACTTCGTTGCACAGTTTCTTAAGATTATCGACCTCATTATCATCAATAGAAATGAAAATAACACCGTCATCCCGCAGCAGATTTGCAGCCAATCTCAGTCTGGGATACATCATATTCAGCCAGTTGGTATGGAGACGACCCATGGTTTCAGGGTTAGATTTTGTGGTCTGCTGGGTCACCTCCTTATAGCGGGCCATAGGATCGGCAAAATCGTCCGCATAGACAAAATCGTTACCGGTGTTGTAGGGAGGATCGATATAGATCATCTTCACCTTCCGGTAGTAGGCGGTCTGCAGGAGCTTCAGTACCTCCAGATTATCGCCCTCGATGTACAGGTTTTGCGTGGTATCCCAGTCCACACTTTCCTCCGGGCAGGGACGCAGCGTGCCGGTAGAGCGCTTCTGCGCCAGCTTCAGGCACTCCGCCTTGCCCTTCCACTCAAACTTGTATTTCTCGAAATCGTTACCGATATATTCGCCGCACAAAGCCAGCAGCTTATCAATATCCAGCTTGCCTTCTGCAAAGCACTCCGGAAACACTGCGCGCAGCTTGTCCATATTCGCTTGCTCCAAATTCATGCTCATTCCATCCATCATTTCAGGCATTGTCATTTTCCTCCTCATAAGCTTTGTACATGACATGTTCTTTGAAGCCTACTGATTTTTCTATATAAATCTTCTCTTTATACTCTATTCCTGATAAGCTTCTATTGGTCACAAACAAGCACATATCAAAACAACCTATTGCTGTGAATTCGTCAAACTCCCAAAAATGCTTATAGAGTTCATTGTTAAAATAAATATCTACAGTAACATCAATATGATCACCCGGGAGTATCAGCCAGCTAATATACTTTGCTTCCGGTCTCCCAATACAACAAGTTTTTTCTACATTACTACCTTTGTAATGAAACCCCGAAAACTCAATACGATCAACTTTAATTTGAGCAATTGCACCGCCGGATATATTTTCCATTGTAAATCTAACGGTTTTGTGATACCCGTCGTTTTCAGAGTCTACCAGCGGCAAAAATACTTTCAGGTGAGGTTCGTGCTGTTTGGGCGTGCTAACCTCCACAACTTCCACCGTGTTTGCTTTTTGTTGAGAATATTTATATGTAGTAATATTCGCATCCTCAACCACTAAAGAGTCAACCCGGAGCAACGGAAGCATCTGCTGCACACTTATTTTTTGCAGGTAGTTATTTTCATTACTTAGTCGCTCTGTAACATCGTTTGCTTTTTCGGTCTGGTATACTGTGATCAAGCCAAGAAAAACCGTACCAAGCAATGCTTCAAAGCCGGCTATATAAGCAAGTAATTCTCCAGCACTCCATTCGGCGGCAAGGCAATCGCTCCAAGCCGGAATCTTAAAGAGTATATGTACTGCGACAAGAGGAGCCGTAAAGAGGAACGCACATATCAGAATGGTTATCCACTTGTGGTTCTTTATCCAATCTAACAATTTCTTCATTGGGCAGCCTCCATTTTGATAACAAATTCTCTAACGACTTTTGCGGTCAACCTATCTCTATCCGCCAACGCGTTCATCTGTTCTTCCAATTCCAGATCCAGACGCATCGCATCAAAGAACTGGTTTTCCTGCTTGGACATATATTCCTGCCGCAACTGATTGATCTGCTTTTCCATAGCCAGTAAGCGCAAGCGGTCATTGGTGATCCCGTTGCGTACTGCCTCCAGACTTTTGATCTGCGCTTCCAGTGCGTCGATCTCCTTAGAGATTGCTGCCTTTTTGCCTGCCACTTGCAGCTTCAATCGAGCCAGTTCTTCCTGATGGATAGGTGAAAGCTTTTCCATCTGTGCGGCAATCAGGTCCTCAACCGGGACCAGTCGGTCAAGAGCGTGTGTTGTGCTGCCGGATTTCAGCCAATGCGGCGCACTATGCTCACTTTGCGAAAACTGCAATACCGGTTTAGAAAGTAAGGCTAAGCACTGCGCATCTGTCAGCATTTCACCAGACTCATTTTGGCCTACCAAAACCGAATGCTCCGCAACGGGTACCTTTCCTGAAAGCAACGTAACATGATATAACCCAACGGTAGCTGGCTCTATATCAGATTGTACCTGTAGAACGCCAGAGTCTGGGCATTCCAGTTCATGGATGATACCCCGACCGATAATGCTGGAAAGTGTGATCCTTCCGTGGCGTGGTTTAAAATCCTTTGCCATGCCGTACTGCTTTTGGCTCTGGTATTTCTTATTTCTGCTGCCATTCCAGTAGTAAAACAGGGTCGGCAGGGTTTCGTAGTCTGTTGCTGTGATAGTCTGCGCTTCTTCATCAATCACATAATAGCAGTCACTATGCTCTTCATTATAGCGAATAAAGAACCATTTTACTGCTTCCCACAAAGAGCGGTTCATCTCTACAGTCCGTTCATCCACATACCGGGGCGTAAGGTGGATCTTATCTGCCAGTTCTTTTGTGAATGTGGTAAACAGGATATCTTCGGCAGCTGCAACTGCTGCCTTGTTTTCTTCCGCACGGGCAGACAGCACCGCATGGTGATCGTTTTCCACCTGTATCCGAGTGCGAAGTTTTTCGCCGATCACGCTCAAAGCGTCGTCCAAGTCATTGGAAAAGCCGCCGATCACATCGTCGCTGACGCCAAATACGCCGTCTGAAACCAACATGCGCTTGCTTACCAGTTCCAGCTTGCGTACATCCGCAAAGTTATTCTGATTGATAAACGCAATGGAGAGAACATCGTTCTTCTGGCCGATTCGATGGCAGCGGTCGATCCGCTGCTCCATCTTGAGAGTATTGTAGAGCAGATCATAGTGGATAACAAACGCTGCGTCTTCCAAGTTGAAGCCTTTTGCACCATTATCCGTGGAGATCAGGACCTCGCAGTCTTGCTTAAATTGACGGATGGCAGAATAATCTGCGCTGCCGTTATAAACCACGGCTTTATATTTCTTGCTCAACAGAGTATACAGCATCTTTTGGGTTTCTACGCTCTCGGTGAAAATAACCGCTTTCTTAGGAGCGCCTGCCTTTTTCATCACCGCGAAACCTTTCGCCAAGACCCGCAACAGTTCTTTTGCTTTTGTGTCCACAGAGATATTCTGGCAGGCATCCAGAACATCCTGAAGCTGCGCGATCTCATCGGCAGCATCAGCTATTTTCTCAAGGCGTTTTATAATGCCCTTAATGGTTTGGGCAATTGCTGCAGTGGATGAACTTTGCAGGCTTAGAAGGCGCAGTGCCAGATCATAAGTTTCCATCTCGGGAAATGCCAGCTTGTTTGGTTTGTTGATATAGGCGTACAGAAGATCGTACAGCTTCTGTTCCTGAGAGGAAGGTTTGTACTCGTATGTAAACAAAACACGCTCGGGGATCTTAGCATAGCCTTTGGCTTGTGAGCGGAGTGTCCGGAAGCAGAATTTGCTGACCCGCTCCGCCAATTCCGGATAGTTCTCCGGTTTGCGCAGATATCGGGCAAGGAATTCCTTTTCCTCCGGAAGTACCGTGTTATCGATGAACCAAACCAGACCGTAAAGGTCCATGATATTCTTTGCGATTGGTGTTCCGGTCAGCAGCACCTTAAAAGCATTGCCCACAATTCGGTATAGGGCTTTTGCTTGCTTGTTGTCCTCCTGATAAACACCGGACAGGGCGTTTGCCTCTTCAAATACTGCCAGGTCCCAAGCAACTACCGATGCTTCCGCTTCGTGATCAGCCGCAAAATCATACGTTGTGATCACAATACCGCTTTGATCAAATCCCGTTTCAGGATCCCAATCCGCATTCTTTGTCAGGACACAATATGGAACTGTATAGTGCGCATCCAACAAATCCGTCCACTGAACGAGCAGGTCAGCATTGGGGATACACAGTAGGATTCTTGTTTGTCCTTCCATCCACCGCTGTGCCATAATAAGCATAGCTTCATGGCTCTTGCCCATTCCTGCTTCATCGCAAAGGATTACACCTTTTTGGTAAGAGGAACGCAGAGCAAAGCTTGCGGCAGCAATTTGGAATGGATACACCTGGATATCGGAGGAGGCAAACACCGGCAACAGCTTCTCCGCATCAGGCAATGTGTCCAGTTGTCTCGCAGTGTAGTATGCATGAAACGGTGTCTGCTGCATGGTGTTCCTCCTTTTACAAGATGTTAGGCGTCAAATATTATTTCATAATCCGATATAATCACAATCATAATCAGGATAGTTGCAAGAGCTTTTTATGATCGTTCCTGACATAGAACCGCAAAGATTGTAAACTTACAGCACCACAGTGGTGCATGACGCATAAATTGCTCCCGTTTCCATGAATGCGGCATCGAAAATCCCTTGAGAATTTCTCTTCTTGTCCGAGAAGCTTTCATGGGATTTTTGGTTTTGGAATGTGTCCTCACAAACTCCCTTTTTCGTTTTTGGGTACACATTTCAAAACGGCTGGGATTGTCAAGGGATTGCAGATTCCTTGACTTCCGGGTTTCCAATAGGGGCGAGAAGCGCCCTGTTGGCACACGATTTTGCTCGGCAAAGTCTAGTGTGTTATACCTTTTGCGACCGCTGACGCTGGAAAGGGACTGTCACCGTACCGGACAGACCGTTTTCTATGTCAGCAGAAGGGCGAATATTTGCAAGCACGGAGGCTTGCGGATATTCGTTCTTTGGGTGTAGGTGGTGCGGCAAAGCGCAGGTCAGCGACCGACGCTGTGCGGCATCACCGGGGGAGCAAGAGGTATATAAAGCCCGCCGCAGCGACGCATCCCCGTGCTCCTAATACCACCACGGCAGCTCCAACCACACGTTATCCAGGGCAAGCGCTTCCGTGGATTTTGCTCTGCTTTCAGACAGATGAAAATGCTTTGCCGTTTCCGTCAGCGGATGCTCCATATCGTCTTCGAAACCAAAACGGTAACGCAGATACTGTTCCTCTCTGTCCTCGATCATGTACAAGGCATGATGGATATCATCGATCCGTTCCTGTGCCAGATAAATCTGCTCCGGTGTCTGACAGATAGGGTCGGCAGTGAAATTATGCCTGCTCCGAACTTCGTCCTTCGCCAGTTCATCCAGCGAAATGATGCTGTTCAGATTCTTCGCCTCAAAGGATACATTCTGTGAGCGGATGTAGTCGA
Organism: Candidatus Avilachnospira sp.; assembly: GCA_045530865.1. GTDB lineage: Bacteria > Bacillota > Clostridia > Oscillospirales > Oscillospiraceae > Avoscillospira. The sequence continues at coordinate 29,384 of JAZSCX010000061.1, read as the reverse complement.
TCATGGCGTTCCGTATTGCAGGAGCGGCGTATGTCAGAAACAGGTTTCCGCTGTCGGGATTGTAGCTGTCGACGCAACCGAACAAGCCCAACGAGCCTTCCTGCGCAAGATCGTCAAGCGAGATTCGCAGAGAACGGTTCAGCTCAGCTTGTGCGCTCCACACCTCATACGCTGTCTTTTTGATAAAGCGGAGATTGTTTTCGATCAGCAGATTCTGTGCATCGGCGTCGCCCTGCTTGGCCAACGCACAGAGCTGTTCATTGGTCATCGGGTCTCTTTTCATTGTTCTTTACCGTGCCGATCATCGCAAGAAACATCTGCTTGACCGCTTCTGTATCAATACTGGGAAGATGGGAAACGGATTGTGCCACCGCTTCACCGATCTGCTCTGCGGTGATTTTGCGATTGAGCTTCTTTTGCCCTTTGGTCAGTTCGGCATAAATCTTTTTTACCGCTTGCGAGGTCAATTCACGGTTGGCAGATAAGTCGTTGCCGACCTCTTTCTTGACTGCCTGAACCGCAGCCATAAATGACCTCTGAATCGCCGTCAGGTCTGCCTGATATGCCGGAGTCTGTAATTTCTTAACGTCGGCAACTGCCTCCGGTTGGCTTTTCAGCATACTGGCGACTGTTGCGTACAGTTGGTTTTGTGCTGCAAAGCCCTTGGCGAGCTCGTCATCTAAGTAACCGGAGATCAGATTTGTGGTGTTGGCAAACTCCGGATTTTCAAGCAAAGCATTGACCACCTGCGGATTCACTTTATGGGTGTACAGATTTCTCGCAGCCTGTACCGACAGGCCAAGCTCGGAAATATCGTAATTCAGACGGTTGGGGATATCGACTTCGCCAAGCAGGAAGTCGGTGGAGACATTGAACACACGGGCAAGGCGGATAATATTTTCATCGCCCAGCTTGTCTGTTTTGCCGCTGATGAAACGGCTCAGCATACTTTCCGAACATCCAATACGGGTAGCAAGCTCGGCCTGCGTAACCTTGTTGGATTTCATTAAGTCCTGTATGCGGTCACGGATTTTACCGGGAAGATAAGTCTGTTCCATTGCGGCACCTCCCTAAATTTATTCTTCGTCATCGTCGGTCTCGCTGGGTTCTTCCGCAACAATATTGAAAGAGAACTGATCTTTCTCAAAACCGAATTCGGACAGTAGGTTTTCAATGAATCGGACGCAAGACCATGCCGACAGATTGGCTTCCAAATAGATGCCATCAGTAACTTTCCACGGCCAGCGCATACCCGATCCATCAAGATTCAAATGCACATGCTTGCGCTTTGTAGAGTTGAAGGAATAATTGTTTTCTGCCAATGTCTGCAACTTGCCGGGAATCTTTTTGTCCAGCAATTTGATAACATCCAGCAGCATAAGAGCATACTTGTTCTGGCGATACGTTTCACCGAACAACTTAAAAGAGACCAGCTTTTTTCCTGTGACTTCATCATAATTATCGAGTGTCAATGTTTCTATGTACTCAAATTCTATCGAATCATCAAGAGCACGGTCAATTTTGTATCTTGTCAAAACAATTCCCGCAAGGCGTTTTGCTCTGGCCTGAATATCCGCAATGTTCCAGCTCTCTTTATCCAAGACATCGCTGTTCAAAACAACTGCCTTTGAATTTTCACGGATGATGTCCTGTTTCTCGGCAAAGCTCTTGTTTGACAGCTCAGAATTATATCCGGTAACGGAAAGATTGCCGAGTGTGTGGAGATATTCTTCGTGTTCTTCGGGACGGATATGGCTCCAGTCCGCACTCAACGTCTGAGGCATAATATGTTCGATGGTAAGATTCGCAGCTTGCAGGTTTTCTTTACCGTCACCATTTTCGATATCCAACAGAAGGAAACGACACAATGCGTTGTTACCATAAATATTTGCTTTTTGCAGAGCTCTTTCGAATTCTGCCGCAGAAGGAATGACATCCTTCGAAGAAACCGTAAATAGGAACTTATTGAGCGTTTCGTAATACTTTTGCTTGTTGGATGCCACCTTGAAAATACGGTTGTACAGATATGTGAACAATCCACGCAGGGTGTTGGAAGGAACGCCGCAAACCATTCTGCGTAACAGGTATGCAAGGATGAATTGCAGAATCTTTTCTACGGTTTCTTCGGTAATAACTCCCTGATGATAGTCGTCAAATACGTGCAGCAAGAAGGGATAGCAAGTAGTCTGATTTAACACACGCAAACGATACAGCAGTTTGTTGATACGATCAGAATATTTGTCGCTGCCGTAAACGAAGGCTCCGAAAATCTCGGCATAGTACCGCAGCTCCTTCAAAATGCTTTCCTGTGAATAGCCGCTGTCCTTGAACAACTTCACGAAACTGTTGTAAAGCTGTCTGCTATTTACGGGCTTACTGGTCTTATAAACGATATACTGCATGAAGAATGCATCCAAATTGGAGTAATCCATTTTGTTGCGGAGCGTTTTTTCAATGTACAGCCAGTAGTTTTCATACAGCTTCTCTTGGTCATCCGCATTCATCAGCAGGTAATTTCGAATGAGGTCGGCGTTGGATAGCTCCAAACCGGTAGAATTGATGCTTTCAAAAATAACTTGCGGATCATCTTCACCCTTGGTGAGAACAATTTCAACAATCTCTAATTTTGTCAGGGCATCAAGCACCTGAGACGGATTGATGCCCTTTTCTGCCCAGCGCTCAAAGCGCTCTTTACAGAGCATAAAGTTATGGTAGATATGAGTATCCTCATCCATTTCATCAATCTTGTCTTCCAACAGGAGAAGGAATTGATTATTGTCTGATTTGATGGGCTTCAATTTAACCTTGAATTCCTCATCACAATATTTATTGTGCAGATACTGTTCTTCGATCTCGTGGTAGCAATCATCGCCAACACTTTCTGCAACAACGGAAAGCGCTTTCAAAATAAGCATCAAAGTTGTCAGACGCTGCTGACCGTCTATGATGATATATTCCTGTAATGCAAAACCACCGCTTTTAGCAGCCATAAAGACGATTGTGCCAAGAAAATGTTTATCGCCGCTTTGCATGATGCCGTAAATATCGTCCAACAGGCGGTTGCAGTTGGATTCCGACCAGTCATAATTACGCTGATATACAGGAATACGGAACAAGACTTTATTTGTTCCTATAAAGTCTCTGAGCATCCAAAGTTTATGTGCATCCATATTTTTGTCCTCACTTCAATCTGTACTTCTTGCCCGCACCTCTGCCAACAATCTCAATCAGCCCATTCTCGTTCATCTGACGGGCGAGCAAATATGCTCTTGTCTTTTTAACATTCAGCAGCTCCTGCAGATCTTCGTCGGTCATTTCGCCATACTCTGCCAGATAATCCATTACCGCTTTCATCTGGGGCGTAATTGCTACAGGTGCTTTTTCTGCGAGTACGGGGGTGCTTTCATTCGCAGCGCCGGTAGCGTTCATGTTAGGCAGTACGATTTTGAACGCATTTGCGGTTGCCTCAATGCTGGGCTGCACAGGGCAGTTTTCGTACAGCTTGAAAATACGGCGAATACCGGTGCCATAGCTTTCAATCAAACGTAGGCGGTGGAACACTTCTGCCAGCTTTTTATTTCTCGGCTGAGAAACACCAATGCGAATATCTTCGGTTGAGAGACCGGGCAGAAGGCCGCCGAGAGAAATAAACTCCATTTTGCTGTCGTTCACGTTAATAATGATGCTGCCGCTGAATCCGTAGTCACGATGCACAAGAGCATTGAGCAGCGCTTCACGGATGGCCTCTTCGGGATAGTCTTTCTTGTCGGTGCGAACGACACCCTTGATCGTGGAAGCAGTCTTGTTGCACAAAGCAAGATAGTTTACCGAATCTTCAAACTGCTTGAACACCGAGCCGCAGAACTCCTTGCTGTCACGGAACTCTGTACAGAACTCATCTTTGAAAACGGCAATTTTTGTGGTGTGAAGGCACTGGTCGGACATGAGCAAGGCGAGGTTTGTGTAGATATCATTTTGCGTGATGCCCAGGGCACGATATTTCTGGGCGGAAAACTCGACACCGTAGCGATCAAATGCGGCCTCTGCAGCATGGAAGGTTAGCTCTTGTTCAAGGCAGCGAGCATCTTCATAAGTGTCGCCATCCGACTCTTTGATCATCTGACGAATCTGCTCTGGGGAAGCCTGCACGCTGGATGTGCCCTGACGGACATAGACGCCGGTGGGCTTCATGCCTTTGGATTTCAGATAGTAGGGCTTATAGCTGCCTTCTGCAACTTCGATCTGAATTACTTTGTTATCCTGGAGGACATACCGCACGAACATGGTCACATCCGGTGCGATTGCATCACGGATGCCATTGGTCAGGCGAGTGTAGGTTTCGTCCACGTTCTCAATGCCGATCAGGTTGCCCTTATCATCAATACCGAGATAAATCACGCCGCCGTCCGTATTTGCAAATGCGATGACTTCCTTGTAGATGTCATCGATCATCTGAGATTTATATTCAATGCGCTCGCTTTCATATTGCATATACAGCACCTCCATTGTAGCTTGATTATATTATACTCATATTTTCATAATTTTCAATAGTCTAAAGTGAAAATTCACTTTTTATTCACCTTTCGGCGTGAAAAATCAATTCATATTCTGTTTAACGCCCTTCTGCCCTTGCATTTTTGCAAGAAAAGCAGGAGGGCTTTTTGTTTTCTTGCACATCCGCCTGATTTTTTAGGTCTAAGACTTTTTCACCGTATATTCAGTTGACAAAGAAAATTTGTCAGAAAAATCGGAAGGAGACATGCCTATGACAATTTTTGAAGCCGTCAAATCCACGGTCACACCGAGGATGGCAGCGGAACACTTCGGCTTGAATGTTGGCCGAAACGGGATGGTTTGCTGTCCGTTCCACAATGACCGGCATCCAAGCATAAAGCTGAATGAGGACTACTTTTACTGCTTCGGCTGCGGAACCAAGGGAGATGTGATTGACTTCACATCCAAGCTGTTCGGGATCACCTCTTTGGAAGCTGCACAGAAATTGAGTGCCGACTTCGGTGTTCAAAAGGACAAGCCGTCCATCCTCACCAAGCTGAACTTGTACAGGACGCAGGCAGACAATGAACGTCTTTGCTTCCGTGCTTTGCGAGAGTATCTGCAAATCTTACAGGATTGGAAGGTACGCTTTTCGCCTCAGACACCGGACGAGGATCCGGATGACCGTTTCGTGGAAGCCTGCCATATGCTCGAATGTACACAGTATATGTTGGATTTGCTGACGGTAGGTTCGCCGGAAGAGCGAACAGAGTTGGTAAGCGACATGATGAAAGATAACAAAATCACACTTCTACAGGAACGCCTGCGGGAAATCAAGGAGGAAATGAATGAGCAAACATGAATACACCGGTGAACGCCCCTTTTGGTATGACGGCAAATCTGTGAATGAAGTCGGATTCTGCGAGGACTTTCTGCAGCAGCACCCGATGGTGCGTGTGGGCGGCAGCTTCTTCACCAAGGATGGTCGCATCACCGATGAAGAAAGTGTCCGCAAGGAGATCTATGAAATGCTCCGCCCCTATCTCAACTGCGGCCTTGCCAAACGAGCATCGGGGCTTCTTGAAATGGTGTAGCTGGAAGCCTATGTGCCCAATCTGCCGATACACGAAGATCGACTTCATGTGGCCAACGGTACGCTGTTTCTGAATGGTAAGTTCACTGAGTACAAAGAATTCTGCCGTAACCGCCTGCCGGTCAAATTTGATACCAATGCTCCGCAGCCTGTGACATGGCTGTATTTTTTATCGGAACTTTTGGAGGATGAGGACATTCTGACCCTGCAGGAATATCTGGGCTACTGTCTGCTCCCTACCAACCGAGGGCAGACCATGATGCTTCTGAAAGGCAACGGCGGCGAGGGCAAGAGCCGTATCGGTGTGGTGATGCAGAAAATGCTGGGCGATAACCTGAAAAACGGCAGCATCGCCAAGGTAGAGCGCAGTCCCTTTGCCAGAGCCGATTTGGAGCATCAGCTGGTAATGGTTGACGATGATATGAAGATGGAGGCACTGAAATCCACCCACTATCTCAAATCTCTTATCACCGCCGAAATGCCCATGGATTTGGAGCGCAAAGGTGAGCAGAGCTATCAGGGCGAAATGTACGTCCGCTTTCTGGCCTTCTCAAACGGCGATCTGGAATCCCTCTACGACCATTCGGACGGTTTTTACCGCAGGCAGCTGATTTTGTCGGTGAAAAAGAAACCTCTCGACCGTGAGGATGATCCGTTCCTTGCGGACAAGCTCTGTGCCGAAATCGAGGGCATCTTCCTGTGGTGCCTGGACGGTCTGCGGAGACTGATCAGAAACAACTACCGCTTCACCGAAAGCGATCGCACCAAAGATAACCGTGTGGAGGCTAAGCGTGAGGCGGACAATGTACTGTTGTTCATGCGTTCGGAGGGGTACATCCGACTGAAAGCCAACAGCACCATTACTTCCGCTGATCTCTACGCTATCTATACCATGTGGTGCAATGACAACACCTATAAGCCGTTAGCGGTGCGAACGGTGAGCATGACGCTGAAAAAACACGCCGATGAATTTGGCATTGAGCACGACAACCACATCACCAACCGCCTCGGCAAGCGAGTCAACGGCTTCTGGGGTATTGAAGCTCTGGTTACACCGCCCATTTTATGAAATCAAACACAAAAAGCACCATCCCATCCATCCCAAGCATCCCATGTAGGATAGATGGGCGGATGGGATGGATCATTTTAAGTTCGTTTAGAAAAAGGGGGAATTTAATGAAGAAACCGTATTACAAGGAACTGCCGCTGTTTCACATTTATGACAGCAACCTCACCGGAAGTCAGAAACTGCTGATGACGCTGCTTCTGATTGATGACACCTACGACATTTATACTCTCAGTTGCCTTGCCAAGCTCCGAACTGAGGATGTGATTTTTGATCTGCAGGAGCTGAAAAAGCGGGGGTATTTTCAAGATAGATGAAAACAGAAAAGATTTTTTCTGCAGGGCGAAATGATTTCACGGAACCGCATTTCTCTGAATCGAGCACCGGCATTACTAAAAAGTGTGCATCTGCACGGTTCCGGAAAGTGCCACACGGTTCTGTAAAGTCGGATATGCCAACCTGCGGACAGGACATTACGCCGCAAAATCTGAGCAGATTTTCAGTCAATCGAATATTTCACCACACAGCGAAGTCGGTTTGCCAAAGAGTGCATCGACTTCGCTGTTTTCATTACTCAAAGTCAGGAGGAACGAAATGAACATCAGAAACGAGATCAAAGCACAGATCATCCGTGCCGGGTTTACCATGCAGGAGCTGGTGGATCGACTGGCCGATGAATACGATTGGAGCGACAGCGTTTCCAATCTTTCCGCCAAGCTGCAGCGGGAGAGCATCCGATACAAAGAAGTCGTGGAACTGGCCGATGTGCTGGGCTACGACATCGTATGGCAGAAAAGGAGGGATAACCGATGAAAGCACAGTACGCCATTCTTCGCTTTGCCAAGTACAAGGGACCGGAGATCGGTCACATTGAATCCCACAACGAACGCACCAAAGAGAAATACGCCAGCAATCCTGACATTGATACCGCCCGCAGTCACCTCAACTTCCATCTGGTAACACCGGAGCGTAAATACCGTGCGGAGTCCGAAAAGCAGATTGCAGAAGCAGGCTGCCGCACCCGTTCCGACAGTGTTCGGGTGGTGGAAGCCCTTGTAACGGCAAGCCCAGAGTTTTTCAAAGGCAAGAAGAAATCCGAGATCAAAGCCTATTTCACTGAGGCGCTGGACTTCATCGAAAAACATCAGGCGAAAGATACGATTATATCTGCCGTGGTGCATATGGATGAGAAAACGCCCCATATGCACCTTTGTTTTGTCCCGCTGACCGAGGACAAGCGACTCAGCGCCAAGGAGATCGTTGGCAACAAGAAAAAGCTGACATGGTGGCAGGACGAGTTCTGGAAGCACATGGTCAAGAAATATCCCGATCTGGAGCGTGGCGAAAGTGCCAGCGAGACCGGTCGCACGCAGATCCCTCCAAGGCTGTTCAAAGAGGCTGTGCATCTGAACCGAATGAAAGATCAGATCATGGCAATTCTGAACGAGAGCAACCCATTCAACAAGAAAGCAAAGGCCGAGGAACTGGCGGAACTGTTGGATAAGTATATTCCCGGCGTGGAGGTCATGCGGACGAAGCTGAAAAAGTACGACAAGACCTACAAGAAGCTGACCGCAGAAAATGCAGAGCTGGAAAAGAAACTCACCACCGCATCCCGTGAGAGCATCCAGAAGAAACTGGAGATTCAGCGCAAGCTCTCAGAACTGGACGAGCTGCGCCACACGGTGGATGCTATCCCCGATGCCGTGATCCGGGAATACACCGAGTGGAAACATGTGCATCACGGTCGAATGAATCAGGAAATTTGAGGCAATAATAAACATGAAACGGAGGAATTCTATGGCAATAAAAGTGAGCAAAAATGTTAGTGTTGAGCAGCAGAAGAAAGTGCTTGTTGAGGAAGCTTGGTTGAAGTATTATAACCAGGTTCTTTTCGAAAAGGGTGTCATTACCGAGAGGGAGAGAAACCTGATGATCAACATGATTGATGCCCGAACCACAAAGAGCCTGTCCAGATAAATGTAAACTTTATTGCAAGAGGGCTGCGATTTTACGCAGCCCTCTTGCTTTTCTTTTTTTAAATTTGTATAATATAGATGATGATTTTACGAAATCAAGGAGAATGAATATGGATATTCACGCTGTGCGGCAACAGCTCCGCACGAAAAGCATATATGACATTCCGTTGAGAGTGACCTACTATGCCCGTGTTTCTTCGGAATCGGATGAGCAGCTGAACTCTCTGGAAAACCAGATCCGCTACTACGAAGATCTGATCCGCAAAAACCGGGCTTGGACTTTTGTTCCCGGTTATACTGATGAAGGTCTTTCCGGCATCTCCACCAAGAAACGAGAAAACTTTAACCGTATGGTGGATGAAGCGGCAGAAGATCGCTTTGACCTTGTAATTACCAAGGAAATTTCCCGTTTTGCCCGTAACACACTGGACTCCATTCAGTACACCCGACAGCTGTTGAGCCATGGGGTGGGTGTCTTTTTCCAAAATGATAACATCAACACTTTGGATGAAGATTCCGAGCTTCGGCTGTCCATCATGTCTTCTATCGCACAGGACGAACTCCGCAAATTATCTTCCCGTGTGAAGTTCGGACATCAGCAGGCTATCAAACAAAACGTGGTGTTGGGAAATAGCCGTATCTTTGGATACCGTAAAGATCAGAAACGACTGGTCATTGATGAGGCTGAAGCACCTATGGTTCGTGAGCTTTTTGAGCTTTATTCCACGGACAAATATTCCATGAAACAGTTGGAAACCCTCTTTTGGGAAAAGGGGTATCGCAATCTCAACGGCAACAAAATCGCCCACTCTACGATGTCCAACATGATTGCTAACCCTAAGTACAAGGGTTATTATGTGGGCAACAAGGTCAAAGTGGTAGATATGTTCACCAAAAAGCAAAAATTCCTCCCTCCGGAAGAATGGGTAATGTTCAAGGATGAAACCGGCGAAATTGTACCGGCCATCGTTACCGAGGAGGTCTGGGACAAAGCCAATGAAATTCTCAAACGCCGCAGTGAGGATGTCAAAAATCGACAGGGCATCTGCAATCATGCCAATCTGCTGACGGGAAAGCTCTGGTGTACCCATTGCGGCCAGCCGTACTATCGTCGGGAGTCCAAAGATAAAACCGGCAAGAAGAACAGCAAATGGCTCTGTTCCGGTAAGATCAAAAACGGCGCTGACTCCTGCAGCTCTTTTGCCGTCTACGAAGAGGAGATCAAGCCCGTCCTGTACGAAGTATTCCATGACACAAAGGCAGATGCCGACGCCATGATTGCGGAATACTCACGAATGTACAACGTGCTGACCGAAAACGGTGCGCTGCCTCAGAAAATCGAAGAACAGCAGAAGCTGATTGATCTTGCCAACCGAAAGAAAAACAAGCTGCTGCAGCTGGTTGCCGATGACAGCGTTACCCATGCTGATTTCAAGGCAATGACCGCAGCCTGTAACGAAGAAATCAAGGCAGCGGAAATTGAGATTGCCGAGCTGGAGCAGGCTGCACTGGAAGGCGAAGAGTTCCGCAAAAAGATTGAAGAAATCCGAAAGATCCTCACCAATGCCCAGAAGGATGCAGCAAGCGGCATTATCTCGAAAGAGTTCGTCGATAAGTATATTGACAAGATCTTCGTTACCCCCGCAGAGGACAACACACTCTTGCTCCAAATCAAGATTTTCACCGGAGAAACCATTGAGAAATATCTTCGAAAGTTCGAAAGTCGTGTGGGTATCATCACCGGGGAATTGACCGAACAGCAGGAAAACCAAGATGCTGCAAGGGTTTCTGAACCCTGTGTTTCTGCGGGCCACACGTTCAAGAAGATGATCGAGGCTTACGAGCGCAACCTGTAAGCTTCGAGCAAACAAAGCGGTCTTTCCCATAAGGGAAAGGCCGCTTGCCTGTTTCACGGCTCGTACAAAACTGTTCGGTAATCGCCGTTTTTGTTTTCGGTTTTCAGGAATTTCAGGCCGTATTCGGTAATACGGCAGTTTCCGTCCTCCTTGACGGCGGTATACCTCGCCAGTCCGCCGACGGTGCAGGCCTGATCGATCTGGGCGGAAATAAAATTGCCCAGCGAATAGTAGACCACCGTCTCGTTTCCCCCTGCGCCGTTGACCAGCTCCACCGGCTGCACCACATGGGGATGGGTGCCGATGACCACGTCTGCGCCGCAGTCCGCAAAGACCTGTGCCCAATACTTCTGCGTCTCGTCCGGCTCGGCAGCATACTCTGTGCCCCAGTGGACAAAGACAAGGCAGAGGTCCGCCTCATCCCTGCCCTGCCGCAGATCCTGCCGCACCTGCTGTTCATCGTCCAGCGTGTGGAGGATGTGGGGCGTTTCCTCCGGCACCGGCAGGCCGTTGGTGGATTGGGTGTAGGAAAATACCGCGCAGCGAATGCCGTTTTGCTCCAGAATTTCATAGGGTCGGTAGGCAGGATCCTCGGTTTTTTGGATTCCAGGGCAGAGAACGCCCGCTTCTTCAAAGAGGGAAGCCGTCCGGTCAACGGCTGCCGCGCCCTGATCCAGCATATGGTTGGTGGCACAGCTGACGATGTCAAAACCGGCATTTATCACCGATTTTCCCACCTGAATGGGCGTTCCAAACCGGGGATAATCGCTGAAATCCTCCCGGTTTTCCACGAAAACCGTCTCCTGATTGATGGAAATCACATCGTATTGGGCCAGTTCTTCCTGCAAATCCGCGTATAAATGGTCGAAATTTCCCTCAAAATGACGGAACGCATAGTCATAAATCTGTCGATGGATCAGATTATCTCCCACGGAAGCGAAGGTCAGAGACGTGGGCTGCATCTGAGAAAGTCCCCAGGTCTGCCAGTCCCACACCGTTTCTCCGCCGCCCCGCTCCTGCAGCAGCAGGCGGGTCTTTTTGGAAAAGGACCAGCCTTCCACCTCACGACCCAGATCGGAGGCCATCCAGATGGGACGGATTTCCCCATCTATCCAGTCGTAGATGTAGATGTGCTGCGACCATGTAGGCGAATCCTCCGTGACCCAGAAGGGTCGGCTGTCGCCGTACCGCCCCCGTTTCCAGCAAAGGAGCATCAGCTCGGGAGCAGAATCGTGGTCAATATCCTCCCAGAGCACCGACTGCACCCGGATCTCCCCATCGGACTGCCAGACCGTTTCCCCGTCTGCAAGGACAGTGACCTTCCGGTTCCGCAGGGAAATTTCCACTGTTTCGTCTATGGAGGACTGCTCCCAGCGGATCCATGCGGGGAGCAGGTAGCCCCGATGATACTGCCAACCCAACGCTGCCGCCAGCAGGAGGAGCACAGCAGCAATCAGAATCCAAATTTTGCGTTTCATCGCACGTACCAATAGCTCTCCGTCCACCACGGCTTGGTCAGGGTCTCGTCTGTATGATACCCGCCGGTCTCCTCTTCCCATTCGCCGATCTTCTGCCGCCACTGGGTATCCGTCAGGCGGTCGCTGATGGGCTGGGTGAACTGATAGAAGTTATAGACCACGCCGGAGGCTAGCCGCAGAGTGCCGTCCACCGGCACGATGACCAGAATTTCCGCAGGTTTGGCGTTGCCGATCTGCAGCACCCAGCCGTTGGGATCGGTGGCGATGTCCGTCACCAAAGAGGCGGGGATCTCCTGCGGATCCAGATACTCCGCATCGGTGCGCTCCTTGACCGCCTCAATCCATAGGTGCTCCAGCGTGCCGCCGTAGCCGCAGATCAGCTCATATTCCTCATCCGTCAGGGCTTCATTCTCCAGTTCCTTGTTGGAGATGACCATCAAGCGGCGGGCAAGCTCCTCCAGTCTGCTCAGGTTTTCCAGATCCGCATCGCTGAGGATGCCGAATTCGGACAGTCCCTCTGCCGTCTGCTGGGCGAGCATCATAAACCGGGCATAGACCTCCGGCTCCGGCTCCACATAGCCCCGGTCATCCAGCACTTCGGGAGGGCCGCCGCCCATCTCCGCCATGACCTGCTTGGCATAGAGCACCGTATCGTGCTTCAGCTCCGTGAAGCTGCCGGCATAGGTCTCCAGCGCCTTTTTCGACCACTCTTCCGAGGTCATATAGGAGGGATAGCCCTCGCCCTTTTCCTCCAAAAGCGGCATCAGGGTGTAGAGCCAGCTGGAATAGAGGCTGGTGGTCCAGGACTGCTCCGGCGCCGTTGCCAGCATCTCCCGCAGCTCGTTCATGTTGTCCAGATAACCGCCGTATTCCGTTTCGCCCTGTGCTTCCAGAATTTTCAGCGCCGTATCGGAGCCCAGCGCGGCGGGGACATCCAGCGTATCCGGCAGCAGCCGCTTCTGGCCTTCGCTGTTTTCGCCCTCCACCGCCCGGTAGACCAGCCGCTGCATGATGGCGGCATCCACGGTGAAGCGCTGACCCATAAAGCGGAAACCCTTGTGCATCTCGCCCAGATCACCCTCTTCAAATTCGTAGGTCGGCACAGAATTGATGGCGGGTGTGGGCGTTTCCGCTGCCAGCTCCACAAAGGCCGCATAGGCGTCCTCATTTTCGATCAAATCGGACAAAGAGGGATAGCCGCCGTAGGCCTGCTCGATAATGGGGGCATATTCATAATACCCCAGATCGTCGCTGACGCCGGCAAAGCAGGCCGTGACCGTATAAATCCGCTCCCATGCCGTCAGATCGCTCTGGGCCATGGCAAGGGTCATCAGCAGGGCGCTGCGGTTCAGGCTGTCCTCATTCTGGGCAAAATTGACCTGACCGTACCACATCATGGCACGGAAATACCCCTCCAGCACCTCATCGCCCTCGTAGTAGCCCCGGGGCTTGAACTGGGTGTAGTCCATAAACGAACCAGTCACAGCGGATTCCACAACACCGGTGGCATTATAGATCTGCTGCAGCTCATACCCCACCAGATCCGCAACACGGGAATCCACCCCCACACCGCTCTGCAGCGCAGCCGCAATGTTGAAGTAGGCCACATTCCGGGCCGCCGCTTCCTCCCACTGGGTTCCTTCCAGCGCCTCATACAGGCGGGTGGACGTATCCAGCATGGCGATGCTCAGGTTCTCCAGCTCCCCTGCCAGCTCGTTTTTCTCCGTGCGGTTCAGCAACAGACTGAAATACAGATGGAAGGTATGCATCATGGAGTCCACCGTCACATAGTTGGGGATCTGGGCGTAGCGGTTATACTCATAGGTTTCAAAAAATTCGGAATTGTAGGAGGGAATGACCAGAAACAGGTTCTCCTCCAGCAGATCCATCTCCTCCTCGGAGAGATAGAACTGATCCAGATTGACCACGTTGGTCAGGTCATCCTCCGCTTCATAGGCAGGCACCGACGGTTCTGCCGCCGGAATGTCCATCTGCTCGAATTCCAGCAGCTGCACTCTGGCAGTGACCTCCGCCGGGAAAGCATCCGGCATCACCAGCTCCTGCTTCGGTTCCTCCGGCACCGGAGACGGCTCTTCCGGATCTTTCTCTTCCAGCTTTTCCGGAATGGAATCCGGCTGCTCCTGCAGACTGGCCTCCGAATCCGGTTCCGCCGCAGGCCGCTGATTCAGCATGGACACGGCACCTATTACGACCGCTGCACAAGCTGCTGCCGCCAGTGCTGCTTTCCAGATCCAGCTGCGTTTTTTCTTTCCACGCTGCTTGTCAGTTTCCTCGATCAGCTCCTGATCGATCTCTCCCATGGCTTGAATGAAATCTTCCTTTTTCACAGTTCGAATCCCTCCTTGATGAGATATTCCCGCAGTGCCTGCCGGGTACGATACAGGGAGCTTTTTGCCGTACCCTCTGCAATGCCGCAGTCCTCGGCAATCTGTCGAATGGAGTCGAAAAAGTAGTATCTGCCGATAAATGCCCGCCGTGCCGTAGGGGAAAGGCTCCGCAGAAAATAATTGACTGAATCCCGCAGCACTGCCGCATCCACCTCCTGCTCCACATCCGTTTGTCCGCCGAACAGCTCCTCCAGCTCCGTCAGGGAAAGGGCATACTCCGATGCAGCGCGCTTTTCCGCGTGCTTTTTCCGGTACAGATCCAGCGCCGAATGCCGCACCATCCGGCTCAGAAATCCGGAGAGCACCGAAGGCCGGTTGTCCGGCATGGCATTCCATGCTTTTAGGTAGGTATCGCTGACGCATTCCTCGCTGTCCTCACGGTCTGCCAGAATATTGTTGGCTATTTTCGTCAGGTACGGCCCGAATTTTTTTGCCGTCTCGCGGATAGCATCCTCGTTTCTTGCCCAGTACAGGGCCACGATCTCTTCATCGTGCATATCCATCCCCCCTTCTGCCTGATACAGAGGCTTCTATCTGTAGAATCGGAATTTGTTCCGGTATGGTTCCCATGTTTTTCTTTTTTATTTTATCACAGGCCTGCCGGGAAAGAAAGCTTCCCTTTTCTCCTATTTCCTCCCGTATTATGGATGATATGTTAGCGACAGAATCAGCGATCATAGAAAAGGTGGGCTGCAGGATCCCTGCAGCCCATCGCGGAAAATTGCTTTTCTGTGCACTCGGATATTTATAACATGGCCGGGAGAAAAGAAATAAAAAATGAGCGGCTATGCACCGGTAAACAGATCAGCAATCAGACCTCGTGGCAGTGGCAGCAGGAAACATAGTGCTTGTCGCCGACCTTGACCATGGGCACCTTTTCTCCTTTCTCGTGTCCGCATTCACATTCGGGACCGCACTGGACGCAGCGGTCGTGGAATGCGCAGAAACCGTTCCGGATATAGTTGTTGACCTCGGAATCCTTGATGAAGTGGTCTTTTTCCTTCAGGAAGGACTTCAGATCCAGCGCAACCCTGACCAGAGCCTTGGTGTAGGGGTGAGCGGGATGATAGATGATATCCTTGGCCTTGCCGATCTCCACGATTCGACCCTTGTACATGACGGCAATCCGGTCGCACATATATCCGGCGGTCATAATGTCATGGGTGATGAACACCATGGACATCTGGCCTTTCCGGCTGGCTTCCTTCAGCAGATTCAGGATGCCCGCACGGACGGAAACATCCAGCATGGAGGTGGGCTCGTCCGCCACCAGCAGCTGGGGATTCATGACCAGCGCACGGGCGATGGCGATACGCTGCCGCTGACCGCCGCTCATCTCATGGGGATAGCGATACAGATAGCTGTGGGCAGGCAGCAGACCGACCTGCTCCAGAATAGCCATGACGATCTCTTCCTTTTCCCTGGTGGAGGAGACCAGCTTGTTGATGACCAGAGGCTCGGCAATGGTATCGATCACGTTCATATTGGGGTGCAGATACTCGTAGGGATCCTGAAAGACGATCTGCACAGCGCGACGGTAGCTGGCCAGCTGCTCGGAATTCAGCTTAGTGGTATCCTCTCCGTTGAAGAAGATCTTTCCCGTATCGGGCTGGAGCAGGCGGAGGATCAGCTTGGCTGTGGTGGACTTGCCGCAGCCGGATTCGCCGATGATACCCAGCGTTTCACCCTTGTGAATGGTGAAGCAGGCATCGTCAACGGCGTAGACCTTCATCTGCGCGCCCTGCAGGCGGGCGACCAGACTCATTTTCGTATCAAAGCTTTTGTAAACGTGCTCAAGACGCAGCAATTCTTCCATTATGTATCCTCCCGCCAGCAGGCTACCATATGATTGGGGGTTACATTCTTCAGAACAGGTGCACAGCCGCTGCATTTCTCACACTGCTCGGTGCAGCGGGAGAAGAAACGGCACTGATCCTCCGGATCTACCAGCTTGGGCACATAGCCGTTGATGGGCTCCACTTTGCGGTCGAAATCGGAAGCATCGATCTGAGAGGCGAACAGCGCCTTGGTGTAGGGGTGACGGGCCTCGCGGATGTCGGAAGCGTTCAGAGTCTCCACCAGATGACCGCCATACATAATACCGATCCGGTCGCACACGGAGGAAACCATGTGCAGGTCGTGAGAAATGATGATGATGCTGATATCCAGCTCTTCCGCCATCTTCCGGTAGAGGGCCAGAATCTGCGCCTCGATCAGAACGTCCAGACCTGTGGTGGCCTCATCGGAGATGATGACCTTGGGGTTGCAGGCCAGCGCCATGGCAATGATGGCGCGCTGTCTCATGCCGCCGGAAAGCTTATGGGGATATGCATCGGCCCACTTCTTGTTCAGGCCGACACTGACCAGCAGCTCTTCCATTCTCTCGTGAATCTGCTGCTTGCTCAGCTCGGGCATATGCAGGGCAATGGCTTCCATGATCTGCTTGCCCACCTTGTGGCAAGGGTTCATGGCGTTCATGGCGCTCTGGGGCACCATGGCGATTTCCTTCCACAGAAGCTTGCGCAGCTCGGCGCCGGACTTCTGCACCAGATCGTTTTCGCCCAGCATCACGGAGCCGCCCACGATCTCACCGGGGAAGTGGATCATGTTCATCAGAGAGTTGCCGATGGTGGACTTGCCGCAGCCGGATTCACCGATCAGGCCGAAGATCTCGCCCTTCTGCAGGGAGAAGCTGACGCCGTCCACCGCGTGATTGTAGCCCTTGTAGGTATGGTAATAGGTTTTCAGATCTTTTACGACCAGACTTTCCATTATCGTACCTCCTTCCGCAAACGGGGGTTAATCACATCTTCCAGTGCATTGCCCACATAGGTGAAGGCAATGACCAGCAGGGTGATCAGCAGGCCGGGAGGCAGGATCCACCAGACCCAGCGGTTGGTGAGGAAGGCGCTCTTGGCCTGCGCATAGTACAGGATGATGCCCCAGCTCTTCTGGGTCACGTCGCCAAGGCCCAGGAAGCTCAGAGAGGTCTCCATAAGGATGGCGCGGCTGGACAGCAGAATGAACTGAGAAATGATGATAGAGATGGTCTGAGGCAGAACATGCTTGACCATGATATAGAACGGCTTGCCGCCCAGACACTGGACAGCCTGAATATAGCCGCAATTTTTGACGGTAAGAACCTGAGAACGGACAACACGGGCAGGAAAAGCCCAGGACAGCAGGCCGATCACCAGGATAATGTTCCAGTAGCTGGAACCGAGGAATGCTGCCAGAACGATCTGCAGGGGCAGCATGGGGATGGTCAGGGCGATATCGACGATACGCATGAGGACAGCATCCACACGGCCGCCGAAATAGCCTGCACAGATACCGATCACAGCGCCCACAAAGGTGGCCACCAGTGCGGAAACCACGCCCATGAGCAGGGAGATACGGGTACCGTAGACCAGTTCGCTGAAAATATCCTGACCGATGTCATTGGTGCCCAGAAGATGCTCGGCGGAGGGTGCCAGGAAAGGCGCATCCACGCGGGCAAAGGGATCAAAGGGAGCGATCCACGGCGCACAAATGGCAACGCAAACAAAGAATACGATCAGGCAGGTGCCGATCAGACCCAGCTTGCTGTTGAAAAACAGTTTCCATTTACTCGCATGATTATCCATTTGTTTACACCGCCTTCGGATCGATCAGCGGATAGAGGAAATCCGCGATAATGTTGGCAGCGACCACGCAGAGGGTGCTGATGAGGAAGCAGCCCTGAATCAGGGGATAGTCGCGGCCGATGACGGAATCATACAGCAGACGGCCCATGCCGGGATAGGCAAAGACAGTCTCAATGACGGTGGCACCGCCAAGGATGTAGCCCATGTTCATCATCACAACGGTGATGACAGGGATCAGGGCGTTTCTCATGCCGTGCTTGTACTTGATGGCAGTCTCGGTCAGACCTTTCATGCGGGCCATGACGATGTAGTCCTCGCCCAGCACGTTGATCATGGAAAAACGCATGGTAACAAAAATCGAGGTGACAGACAGGATCAGCAGGGTGATCTCCGGCAGAACCAGATGGTGGGCAATATCCACGATCTTCTCCCAGCCTTTCAGTCTGGCATAGGCACTTTCGGCGCCGTAAACAGGGAACCAGCCCAGCGCAACACCGAAAATCGCGATGAGGATCATACCGATCCAGAAGGAAGGCATGGATTTGAAGAACGCCATGATGTTATTCAGCATTAGATCCGTTTTACTGCCGTGCTTCCACGCGGCGATCGTACCCAATACCACACCCACAACGGTGACCAGTATCAGGTTGATGCCGGACAGCAGCAGTGTCCAGGGAATCTTTTCGCCGATCATATCTTTGACATCCCGGCCACTCTGGTAGGAATAGCCCAGGTCACCCTTCAGGAGATCGCCCAAATATCGGCCGTACTGCTGGATCCAGGGATCGTCCAGTCCGTGTTCTTCACGCAGTGCGTCCCGTTCTTCCACGGTCATATAGACATAGTCTTCGCCCACCATGTACTTAATAGGATCACCGGGCATGATGCGCGGAAGCAGGAAATTCAGGGTGATCGCCACCAAGAGAACAATGGCGTACTGCAAAACTTTTTTGGCATAGTACTTAACCATTTTCTCGCCTCCCTTTCGAAATTAGGGCGAAGTCTTGAAAGACTTCGCCCCCAGCGTGTCAAAAAGTCTTTTGCCCCGCTGTGCGGTTTTTCAAACTTTCTAAAAAGTTTGAAAAACCTGTTTGATTGAACGCGCGGTGGGCTTTTTGCCCCCCGCACACACCCCCCGCTGCTCTATCGCGGAAGTTTTTTCGTAGTTCTTTGACAGTCTCAGGGCGAAGTCTTGAAAGACTTCGCCCCATAACAAGGTTTGCTGATTACTTTTTGCGCTTATTCCTGATGAGCACGAATGCAACGATTGCCACGATAATGACAGCGGGGATCAGAATAGTGAGCCAGTTGTCCTTATGGGCGGTATGGCCGTCTTCGTCAGCAAGATCAGGAGCCTTTTCGCCCTCGGCGCCATCCAGCAGGAAGGACTTCACATGCATGATACCGGCGCCATCCTGGAATACCCAGCCATCATACTTCTGGCTGCAGGCATAGACCAGATCGGCATAGTAGAACACGTAAGCGGGATAGTTCTCGACCAGAACCTTCTGCAGATCCTTCATGTGCTCGTCGCGGGCATCATTGCCGACTTCGGCAGCGACCTTTTCCAGAACTTCGTCAACCGCGGGGGCGCCGAAAGCGCCAACGTTGGAGGAGCCGATCTTCAGATCGGAGTGCCACAGACGGTTTGCATAGCCGGCGCTCATGGTGGAGGCGCCCCAGCCCCACATGACCAGATCATATTCCAGATCATGGGCGGAAACGTAGCCGGGCCAAACAATGTTGTCAACGGTGTCCATATCCAGAGAGGAGATTCCCAGGCCGATGCCGATCTCTGCCCACCAGGCCTTCATCAGCTCAGCGATACGGATTCTGGCGGTGTTGTTTGCGTAAACATAGATGGTGAAGTTCAGGTTCTTGCCATCCATTTCGCGGATGCCGTCGCCGTCGTTGTCAACGTAGCCCAGATCATCCAGAATGGAAGCAGCGGCGGCCAGATCGAACCCAGGCTCTTCCACGGATGCATCATAGTAGCTCTTGGCGGGGTGGACGTGGCTGTTGGTACCGGGAGTTGCGTAACCCAGCATAACGGTGTCCACGATGTCCTGACGGTCAATGGCCAGGGACAGAGCCTTACGGAATTCGATGTTATCAAAAGGAGCGCGATCGCAGTTGAAGTACATCATGGTGGAGGGGAAGCCGGCGCCCTGATAGATGTCGAACTTGCCGCTGGAGGTGAACTGCTCGATAACTTCGGCGCTCAGATTGGCAGTGGTGGCGTCCAGCTCACCGGTCAGCAGAGCAGTCTGACGGGTGGAAGCATCGGCGATGATGGGCAGGTACAGCATGTCCACCGCAACGGTGCCGTTCCAGTAATTCTCGTTCTTTTCCAGAATGTAGTATTCGCCGTCAACCATCTCGGTAACCTTGAACACACCGGAGCCGATGTTGTTGTCGCAGGAGTCGGGATCCTCGACCTTGGACCAGATGTGCTCGGGCAGAATGGCCATTTCGCACAGGGGCTTGTCCAGAAAGTCAGCGGAAGGAGCGCTCAGGGTCATGGTCAGGGTCAGTTCGTCCACGACAACGATCTCGGAGATCACAGCGGCAGGCTGAGAGAAGCGGGACTTGGGATGAGCGACCAGATAGTCGTAGGTGAACTTGACGTCATCAGCAGTCAGCTTTTCGCCATCGTGGAAGGTGACGCCATCGTGCAGCTTGAAGGTATAAGTCAGAGTTGCCTCATCGTACGCATACTCTTCGACCAGCCATGGAGTGATGTTCAGGTGCTCGTCCAGAATGAACAGGGAGTCATACACCAGATGGGTCATCCAGTAGCCGGTTTCGGAAGAGTAAGTGTAGGGGTTCAGGAAGCCCTCACTCTTATTCAGGGCCACATTCAACTGATCAACCTTCTCTGTGCCGGCTGCCATGGCCGGGACCGTCATGCTGACCAGCAGCAGTACGATCAACAGGGCGCATGCGAGTTTCTTCATTCCTTATACCTCCTAAAGAGATTCTGTGGCAGCCGCATGTGTCATCCAGAGGAGCTTACAGGGGCAGCTCCATAAATTCAAACTGGCCTTCACGGCGGTAATGCTCAGCCAGAGCATAGCTGCCGTGACCGCAGATACCGTGATACATGTGCAGAGCACGGTCAATGGCTGCGTGGACCTTGCGGCCCTTTTCGTAGTAGGTGGGCAGTTCCGCGAAGCCCGGGCAGATGACTTCCAGCTCTTCGGGAGCCAGCGTTCTCTCGTAGTGGTGGCCGGAGAAGTTCATCTGGGATTCCAGAACGTCCATGCCGCCTTCCTTCTGCTTCCACACAGAGGCAACGTTCAGGATGCAGTTGGGGTTCAGGGGGCTCATGTAGTAGATGGTGGGGATGGAATGGGGCTCCAGACCGGGAGTCTCATCCAGTGCCCAGTTGCGGGATGCCAGTGCAATGGCTTCCCGCAGCAGAATCATAGCGGGACGGCGGTCGGGATCCAGATCGATCTGGCAGTGTTCGGGATCCTGCGTAATGATGATGTCTGGCTTGACTTCGCGGATCACGCGAACCAGCTTAATCTTGCTTGCACGGTCGAAATCCACTTCGCCGGAGACGAAATCACCGAAGAAAACCTTCTCAACGCCCAAAACCTCCGCGGCCTTGGCAACATCCTTCTTGGTCTGCTCGCCTGCCAGCATGATGGATGCAAAGGACCGGCCGCCGTTCTTGACGTTCAGGGCCAGAGCGCCGCCGCACTCGACCATTTCCATACCGTAAACGCCCAAAAGTAACATTGTAACGCCCATAACACTTTGTAACCTTTCTTTCCATCAAAGATACTTTCGTATCGCCTGTTCAAATTCTTCCAACGCCTGCATATCGCCGTTCTCCACCGCATGGGTAACGCAGTGAGAGATATGATCAATGATGATCTCTTTGCCCAGTCCGCTCAAAGCAGACTGGACTGCTGAGAGTTGTGTCAACACAGCGGCACAATCCTCATCGTTTTCCATCATTCTTTTTACATGCTCCAGATGGCCGATTAACCGAGCCAGCCTGTTGATCTGTTTCTTTTTTTCTTTCGGGTCATGGTAATGACCATGTGTTGTGGTCTGATTCATACCGGCCTCTCCTTATGAAGCTTTCGGATCTTTTCTGATTTTCATGAATCATATCACAATTCTATTCATTTTTAAAGCCCCCCCGGGGGTTCAGAAAGGACTTTTCGGGACATCTGCAAAGCAGATGTGCCGAAGTAGGCTCTGTATTTTGGATCAGTCGAACTTTCTGTCATACAGCAGGGCTGCGATCAGAACCACGAAGCAGGAGCCACAGTTATGTACCAAAGCACCGGTGGTGGGAGTCAGCCAGCCGAACAGAGAGGCGATGATGGCAAAGAAGTTGATACACAGGGAGAGGGTAATGCTGAACTTGATGGTCTTGACGGTGCCGTTGGACAGGCGCTTCAGATAGGGGATCTTTTCAATGTTGTCGCTCATCAGAACGATATCGGCAGCTTCCACAGCAATGTCGCTGCCCAGACCGCCCATGGCTACACCGACGGAAGCAGTCTTCAGAGCAGGAGCGTCATTGACACCGTCGCCGATCATGCAGAGGGTCTTGCCCTCATTCTGCAGAGCCACCAGATTGGAGACTTTCTCCTCGGGCAGCAGATCCGCGCGGACATTCTCAATGCCAACCTGTCTGGCAAAGTAATCGGCAGTACGCTTGTTGTCGCCGGTCAGCAGAACGGCCTTGGTATTGGTCTTATGGAGTTCGGCTACCATCTGCCTGGCATCGGGACGCAGAACGTCAGACATGGCGATGACACCAACGCACTCGCCGTTGGCAGTGGCAACCACGGAGGCCTTACCCTGACCGCGGAGTTCCCCCAGCTTGGAGGAGACAGTTTCGGGAATCCCGATACCCTGGCCGCGGAGGTACTTCTCGCTGCCGACATGCATCTTTTTGCCGGCAATGTCGGCGCAAATGCCCTTACCGGCTTCCATCCGGAAGTTCTCAACTGCCAGCAGTTCCAGTTCCTTGCTCTGTGCGTGGGCCACGATGGCCTTGCCCAGAGGATGTTCGCTGAGAGATTCGGCAGAAGCGACCTGTGCCAGCAGGGTATCTGCATCCAGAGCTTCATCAAAAGAAACAACGTCAGAGACTTCCAGACGGCCGAAGGTCAGAGTACCGGTCTTGTCAAAGGCGATGGTATCGACCTTGCCCATGTTTTCCAGAGCTTCACCGGACTTGATGATCACACCGTGCTTGGTAGCCTGACCGATGGCTGCCATAATGGCAGTGGGGGTAGCCAGAACCAGGGCGCAGGGGCAGAACACGACCAGAATGGTAACGGCACGGACGATGTCCTTGGTGACGATGAAGGCAACGATGGCAATCAGCAGAGCAACGGGAACCAGCCAGGAGGCCCAACGGTCCGCAATACGCTCCATGGGAGCCTTCTTGGCTTCCGCTTCCTGCGTCAGGCGGATCAGCTTCTGCAGGGTGCTGTCCTGACCGACCCTGGTGGCCTTGATATCCACAACGCCAAAGCGGTTGGTAGTGCCGCAGAACACGCTGTCTCCCACTTCCTTGTCAACAGGCAGGGACTCGCCGGTGATGACGGCCTGGTCAACAGAGGTGGTGCCGGAGACGATCTCGCCGTCAACGGGAACGTTTTCACCGGACAGGATTCGCAGGATGTCGCCTTCGCGGATCTCATCGGCGGAGATCAGTTCTTCCTTGCCGTCCACAATTCGGCGGCCCTGCGTGGGAGCGAGGCTGACCAGCTTCTTCAGACCCTTCTTGGCACGCTCGGTAGTCTTTTCTTCCAGAATGGCACCAATGGCCATGATGAACGCAACTTCGCCGGCAGCGAACAGGTCACCGATAGCAATGGCGGCGATCATGGCAATGGTAATGAGCAGGCAGGAGTTGATCTTGCGGATGCCGGACAGATAGATAATACGCCAAATTGCCAGATACATCAAGGGAACACCGCTGATGATGACAGATGCCCATGCGGGATCCACGGTCAGATCGATCTGGAACACGTAGTCACACAGCAGGCTGAGAACCAAAAATGCGCCAGACACAATGGTCATCTTGGTACCGGCCAAAAAGTCAACAATTTTCTTGAGCATGACAGTTTCCTCCAAAATGCTTGCAACCAGAAAAATATTGTACATCGTCTGAACGCGTCTTGCGTATTCCGCGTTTTTGCGGTATAGTAGTGTCGCTACCAAACATTGTGTTTGGTATCATTATATGCAGTACCGAGATCCCTTTCAACGGATAATTGTTTTGGTTTGTGCATTACAGAACAAATCGACAAATTTATTCAGGAGTTGACAATATGGACAGGAGACAAAAACGAACCCGCAACGCCATTTTCTCTGCGTTTAGTGATTTGCTTTCCCAAAAAAGCTACAGCAAAATCACCGTTCAGGACATTATTGACGCCGCCGATGTCGGACGCACGACCTTCTATGCCCACTTTGAAACCAAGGACGATCTGGTGCGGGAAATGTGCACCGAGATCTTTGACCATGTTATTTTTGACGGCATCCATTCCGAGGATTCCCGGGATTACTCCTTCTCCAACGGTGCGCCTCAGGAGATCATCCCCCATATTCTGTTTCATGTCCGGAGCAACAAAAAGAATATCATCGGCATACTTTCCTGTGAAAGCGGAGAGCTGTTCCTCCGGTATTTTAAGCAGTATCTCAGCGAGGTCATCTCCAACTGGATCGTAGAGACTTCTGAAGCCAAAGAGAAACAGGTTCCCAGAGACTTCCTGATCGATCATGTCTCCAGCAGCTTTGTCAACATGGTGCAATGGTGGATCAAGAACAATATGGAACAATCCCCGGAGTTGCTGACATCATATTTCCTGACAGTACTCGGAAACGTGATCTCCTTCCGGTAAAAGTGAGCGTGTCCTGCCGCAGCAACATTAATACGTGAAAGTGTGATTCTATGCAGATACAACTGTTAAAAGAAAACGATTACACTACCAGCCGGTGGTCCAGTGGAACCACTACCGAAATCGGAATCGGGCCGAAAGGCGCCTGCTGTCAGGATCGCGGCTTTCTCTGGTGAATCAGTTCCGCTGCAGTAGAGCCGGCGGAGTCGACCTTTACCTCCCTGCCGAACTATGAGCGCTGGATTTTGACACTGGACAAGAAAATTACCCTGCATCATAACGATGACGCCCCGGTTTCCCTTCCGCCGTTTACTGCCCACCGTTTTGACGGCGCGGATCATACCCATTCCGTTGGACAGTGCACGGACTTTAATCTGATGCTGCGAAAAGGCCAGTGCCGCGGGCATCTGCCGGCTCTCCGCCTGGACCCGAATGAGCAGGAGATTACCTTGCGGGAGAGAAATCAGACAACTTTTTTGTACTGCGCAGATAGCTCTCTCCGGATCCGCACCGATGCATGCGAAGTCACACTTGGTGAAAAAGAATGTCTTCGTATAGACGGAGCCCCATCCACATCCCTTCAGTTTTCCGCACAATGTATCGTAGCGGAAATAGGACACACTGTGAGATAACGAAGCACAGATTGGTGTGCAAAATCCATTGAAACTCATGGATTTATATGCTAAAATAAGATGTCTTATTGGGCTCATGCTTTTTATCTATAAAAAGGAGTTTAATGGATAGGCAGGAATGTCCATGGCGTGGATAACTCTCTTGCCAATGCTGCCCGTCAGTTGGACTTCCAATTGGTGCGGAGAGGGATCTCAAAAACCCGGAAACCATTGAAAATAAAGGAGTTCTGAGAATATATGAAACTTGGTATCGTCGGTCTGCCCAATGTGGGCAAGTCCACTCTGTTCAACGCCCTGACCGGTTCCCACGCGGAGACCGGCATCTACTCCAACGCCGCCGCCAAGCCCAACATGGGTCAGGCCAAGGTGCCCGATGACCGTCTGGACTGGCTGACGGAATACTATCACCCCAAAAAGACCACTCCCGCCACCATCGACTTTGTGGATGTGGTCGGCATCAAAAAGGGCGGCGGTCGTGGCAACGCCTATCTGCAGACCATCCGTCTGGTGGATGCGCTGGTGCACATCGTCCGCTGCTTTGAGAACGATGATATCTTCGAAGAGCCCGCCGATGCTGCCCGGGATGCAGAAAACCTGTCTCTGGAGCTGATCCTGGCCGATATCGAAGTGGTGGAGCGCCGTCTGGACAAGGCCACCAAAAATGCCAAGGGCGGCGACAAGAAGGCCAAGCGGGAAATGGAAATGTGCAAGAACCTGCTGGATCATCTGGGCGAGGGTCACCCCGCCTCCTCCTTTGAATTTACGGACGAGGACAAGGACATCCTGCAGGATGGCGGTCTGCTGTCGGTCAAACCCGTGATCTATGTAGCCAATCTGGACGAGGACGGCATTGCCGACTACGAAAACAACCCCAACTATCAGGCGCTGGCAAAGCTGGCTGCCGAGGAAGGCGCTGCCGTACTGCCGGTGGCTGCCAAGTTTGAAGAAGACATCGCCGAAATGGACGAAGAGGACGCCGCCATGTTCATGGAGGAGCTGGGTCTGACCCAGCGCGGTCTGGACCGCCTGATCCACACCAGCTACGATCTGCTGGGCTATATCTCCTTCCTCACCGGCGGTGAAGATGAAGTCCGCGCATGGACCATCACCAAGGGCACCAAGGCCCCCAGAGCCGCCGGCAAGATTCACAGCGATATCGAGCGCGGCTTTATCCGCGCCGAGACCGTAGCCTTCGAGGATCTGAAAGCCTGCGGCAATATGGCCGCCGCCAAGGCAAAGGGCCTGTTCCGCTCCGAAGGCAAGGAATACGTCATGAAGGACGGCGACATTGTCAACTTCCTGTTCAACGTGTAAGATTGCAAAGACACACCCCCGCATCCCACCGGATGCGGGGGCAATTTTTGTCTGAGGCGGCGCGCCGGGTCGTCGCGCCCTACACAGGTCAAGGTAGGGCGGGGGCTTGCCCCCCACCGGCGCAATCGAAATTACGCTTGACAGCATTTGTCTAATGGTGTAGACTATAAATGCAGTCTACACCATTAGACAAGGAGGCTTGACCATGGAGCTGCCGAAAATTCATGAGAGTGAATATCGCTTCTGCCTGATTTTGTGGGAACGGGAGCCTGTGACCGCTGTGGAGCTGGCAAAGCTGTGTCAGGAGCGGCTGGGCTGGAAGCGCACCACCACCTACACGGTCATTAAACGTCTGGGCGAGCGAGGTGTGCTGAAAAACGAAAACGGCACGGTCACATCCCTCGTTCCCAAGGAGGATGCGCAGGCCTGCGAGATCGACGAACTGGTGGAAAAGAAATTTGAGGGCTCCCTGCCGGCCTTTGTGGCGGCCTTTACCAGGCGGCAGACCTTGTCTGAGCAGGAGCTGGACGAGGTACAGCGGATGATCGACCGCATCCGGAGGGGAGGCGCAACATGAGCGAACTCTTCTTGAGAATCTTTAATATGAGCATTTCGGCAAGCTGGCTGGTGTTGGCGGTACTGGTGCTCCGGCTGCTGCTGAAAAAAGCGCCAAAATGGGTGCATATGCTGCTCTGGGGCGTGGTTGCTGTTCGGCTGATTTTCCCATTTTCGATTGAAAGTGCCCTGAGCCTGATCCCCAGTGCCGAAACCGTCCCCATGGGCATTGCCTTTGCCCACAATCCCGCCATTAACAGCGGCATTGACGCCATCAATCACGCGGTCAATCCTGCTATCAGCAGTTCCTTTGCGCCCAACCCCGGTGACAGCGCCAACCCTCTGCAGGTTTGGATTCCGGTAGCTGCTGTGGTCTGGATGATGGGAATGGCAGCCATGGTGATCTACACCGCCGTCAGCTATGGACGGCTGCTTCATAGAGTACGGACAGCTGTCTGCTATGGGGACAACATCTATCAGAGCGAGAATGTGGATTCCCCCTTTGTTCTGGGCGTTTTCCGCCCGAAGATCTACCTTCCCTTCCATCTGAAGGAACAGGACATGGCGCATATCCTCGCCCATGAGCAGGCCCACATCCGCCGGAAGGATCACTGGTGGAAGCCCCTTGGCTTTACACTGCTGTCAACACACTGGTTCAACCCTCTGATGTGGCTGGCCTATGTGCTGCTGTGCCGGGATATGGAGCTGGCCTGCGATGAAACCGTCATCAAGGAGCTGGGCAATGAACAGCGGGCGGATTACGCGCAGGCCCTTGTGACCTGCAGTGTCCGGCGGCGCACCAGTGCAGCCTGCCCGCTGGCCTTTGGGGAGGTTGGTGTGAAAGAACGGGTAAAATCTGTGATGAACTACCGGAAACCGGCATTCTGGATCATGTTTGTGGCTGTGATTGTTTGTATTGCCACTGCGGTCTGTTTTCTGACCAATCCAAAAGATCAGGTAAAAGAACTTCTGACACCCGGAACAACATGGGTAAATGAAACTCATGGGCTCACGTTTTATGTGGATGAAAACCGGGTCATAGAGGGCACCTACACCCATGGAGAACCCTTCGAGACCATCAGCATCGGCTACCGGTTTGCAGGCATCCGTAATGCGGTTTTTGATGTTTTCGCAGGCGACTGGGAAACGGCGCAGGCTTCTGCCGAAGCACCGCTGCTGAGCGGCATACTGTCCGCAAAGAGAGGAACCCTCGTTCTGCACGTGGAAACGGACAATCTGGGCCTTGATGAGGATGAGGTCGTCTTTGTCCCTGCCAGTGTTACCATCATCGGCGGCGCAGATGGGCCGACGAGCACATTTGTGCACACCACTCCCCTGCTTTCTCTCAACGATGTGATCATCCTGTCCCAGAAGGGACATGATCTGGGTTGGTCAGACTTTGATGGTTTTCCGTATATCGAAACCGGTTCCGGGCTGTATATCCGGGTGTATGAGATCAATGAACTGTTTGAGCTCTGGATCGGCGGCACGGATACGGACAGCGAGCCCATATATATCTATCTGACGTTGGCGAATGACCTCGACACCAGAATTGACATTCGCGACGGCGGCGTGACGGAGTTTATTTCCAAGCAGCGCACACAAATTTTCCGGGCGACGGTTCTGGAAGCACATGACGGAACCCTTCTGGTAGAACCGGTGGAGGGAAGTGCCGAGCTGCGCAGTGCCGACCGGATTACAGTGCCCATCCGGCACATAGAACCGTCTCCGGAACCGAAGATCGGTGATATGGTGGAGATCGAGTATGATGGGACCATATTGGAATCCTATCCGGCGCAGCTGGGAGAAGTCTACCGCATCTGTGTTGTAGAGGAAACATAAAAAACGGCCCCCTCTGACTGAGGGGGCTGGGCAGGTTATCATTTGAAGTGCAACACCAAAAATAAAAAGAGACAATATACAAACAATCGTGTAAAATGTAGTTACCACACAACAAAACACACGAGGGGGTTTGTATATTGTCCTACACACATTTTACACT
>JAZSCX010000066.1:0-5569 GCA_045530865.1 Candidatus Avilachnospira sp. | reverse complement strand
TTTCAGGACGATCACTGATGAGCTTGTGCAGTTTATAGCAGATCTGATCAATTCTCGTCCCAGAAAATGTCTCGGTTGGAAAACTCCAACTGAAGTTTTTGAAGAATGTGTTGCACTTGCTTGACTATCTGCCCTGTCAGCGAAGCTGACTGAGGGGTTGTGTGCAGGCACTGCCGACATCTACGACCCCTCCGGCCCTTCGGGCCACCTCCCCTTACGCAAAGGAGGCTTTGTGCGCTCGATGCTTGATTATCAATATCTGGGGCGGCCCACCAGACGACCCTTGCCGATGGAGTAGACGTCGTCGATGACCATCTGGAAGGAGGGCTCGCGGTTTTCGAACTTGGCGCGCTCGGCGATCTTGGCGGCATGGAAGTCCTTTAGATCCTGGCTGAAGGGCAGGTTGCCCACCTTCAGGATGCGGACGGCGCCGTTGTTGTCACGGCAGGGCAGCATGACGCCGGCGTTGGCGCGGCAGGGAGCAAAGGGAACGTCCAGCACACCGGCCTGCACACCGCGGCAGACACCCACAGCGATATCGCCGTGACCCAGCTCGAAGCACTTGTCCACGATGGCACGGGTCTCTTCACGGATGATTTCCTTTTCAGCTTCCAGCTCGGAGCCGGAGAAGGTCTGGTCGGAGAGCATATTGACCACCTGTTTGGTGCAGCGCAGACCCTCTGCGTTGGCTTCCATGGTGGGGATGCCCACGGCCTCGTGGGGACTCTTGACGATGACCTTGGTGGCCTTGGACAGGGCGGCGATCATGGAGCCGCAGCCGATAACGCCGAAGGCCTTGGCTTCGTCGGCGGGGAAGCCACCCATCCACTGATGGAGAACGGTGGTGACCTGCACATCGCTGTAGCCGTACTTGGCCAGGTATTCCTCGGTCAGCTCTTCCAGCGTGCGGATGGCAGCGATATCCTGTACCAGATTACCACACTGGCCGTAACCGACGGTGATGTTCTTGACGCCCTGCTCGGCAGCCAGCAGCGCCTCGATGATGGCTGCGGCGTGGGAGATGCAGGGGGGCACCAGGGTGCCGGTCAGGGGGCCGTAGGGTTCCCGGTTGATGGAAACCCCCATTTCTTCATACAGGCCGGTGAGACGGTCCACGTACTGCCAGTCACGGATGGTGCGCTCCATGGGGATGTTCTTGCAGTAGGGCAGGTTATAGGAGATACCGCCGCCCTCGTAGCTGGTGAAGCCGCCGGCGTAGGAAATCTCGGTCAGCAGACGGGCGTCGGGGGTGCCGTGGCGAACCTGCACGGGGGTGTTGACGCTTTCCACGATCTTGCGGCAGCCGGCAACGCCGTGGTTGACGGCGGGGAAGCCGTTCATCATGGCACGCCCCAGACGAATGGACTCGCTGATGCCGTTTTCCGCCTCCTGATAACGGTTCTGGCGGGTGTAGCTGTCAATGGTGGTGGGCAGCAGATCGGCCTCACCCTGATCCTGCAGGAACTGCAGCAGCTTGATATGCTCTTCGATGACGGGCACACCGGCGCGGGGCTGCACCAGCGTGGTCTTTTTTGCCTTGGCGTCCAACAGCTTCTTGCCGAACAGGCGGCTTTCGGGCATGGACTTGTGGTAGTCAACAGCCTCCTGCAGATCCACATCCTTGCCGGTGGGCCACTGGGTCAAAACTTCCTGCCGCAGGGCATGGAACACATCATCGGGAATTCTTTTATTCTGGAGATCCATTCGTTTCAAGCTCCTTTTTCATGATTTGAAGGGCAGCGCGGGGATCGATCCGGCTCAGAAGTCCCATGGCTGCCAGAATGTAGCGCCGGTCCACCCAGATCTTCGCCTGTTTCGGGCGAAGGGAACCGGGATTCTCCGGGCTGTACAAGCCGTAATTTGCAATGGTTTCAGTATCTTTGGTGTGGATCAGGCTGCCGCCTGTGACCAAGATATTCTGGATCCGGGTCAGGTTTTTGCCCGCCTGCACATAGGTCAGACCCATCATGGTATAGGTTTCTTCCATGGTGCCGGCATGGCGTTTTGCACCGGCCCGCACAGCCATGGAGGCCAGTGCCCGGTCCAGCGCTTCCAGCTCGGGGTTGTTTTCGGGAACCACATCGGTGTGGCTTGCCAGATCGTCCACCAGTTCTTCCACCCGCTGTTCGGTCAGACCGGACAGGGCGGCGATGGCTTTCAGACCGGCATCCTCCACGATGCCGCGGATGCTGTAGCGCATACCGATGTCGCCTTCCACGGTGCGCTTGGCAAAGGGCTCCGGCAGTCCCTTATAGACGGTGTTCATGCCCTCGGGCATGCCGTCGGCAATGGAGTAGACGTCGGTGGTGGCACCGCCCACGTCCACGGCCATCAGCTCACCGATGCCCCGCTCTTCTTCATGGCCCTGACTGAGCAGCTCCAGTGCCCGAAGCACGGCGGCGGGGGTGGGCATCATTTCGCCGTTCATCCGGGCGGCGGCCTGCTGCAGACCCTTGGCCTGCACGATGCAACTGAGGAAAATTTCGCGGATTTTCTTTTGGGTGGGTTCAATGTTCACCACGCCGAACTTCGGCATGACGTTCTCGCAGATATAGACCTCACAGCCCTCCAGCGCCCGGGCACAGCCCTTGGCGGCGGTGCGGTTGCCTGCCACGATGATGGGGAACTGGGGCTGCATGGAGGCCAGCATCTGGGCATTGTGGAGAATATTGGAGGTGTTGCCGCCGTCGGTGCCGCCCACCAACAGGAAAATATCCGGCTTTGCAGCTCGGATTTCCTCCAGATCGTCCTCCGTCAGCTGATAGGAGTACAGACCGATGATCTTGGCGCCTGCGCCGAGGCTTGCCATGCGCGCGGCCTCGGAGGTCAGCTCCGGCACCAGACCGCAGGCCATCATCCGCAGCCCTCCGGCGGCGGAGGAACAGGCATAGCGGGCGGCATATTCCATGGGGCCGGTGATGGCTTCCAGCTGCCGCAGACCTTTCTGCAGGCCATCGTTGATGTCGGTTTCGATGGTGGTATAGGCGGAGGCGGTGCCCAGCAGCTTGGGCGCGTCCACATCCACCGCTGTGAGCTTTGTATATGTACTACCGAAGTCGATCAGCAGAACAGGCGTCACAGGAGTTCACCTCAATCCATGTGCAGCAGCTCCCGCAGGGCTGCAATGGTGGTTTCGGGGGTGGTGCCGGGAGGGAAGGCACAGTCAAAGCCCATGGCCTTGAAGCGCTCCTCCACCTCTTCAAATTTCTGCTTGCCGATGACGATATTGCCGCCGACCACCAGAGGAATGTTGTGCAGACCAGCCTCTTCGCACTTTTCCCGCAGGCCGCGGCAGTCCAGCTCGCCCTGACCGTACAGGGAGGAAACCACGATGGCATCGGCATCGGCTTCGATTGCGGCTGCGATATACTCTTCCTGAGAGACCATAACGCCCAGGTTGACCACGTCAAAACCGGCCTCGGTAAAGGCATGGTACAGGATCTTATTACCAACTGCGTGAACATCAGCGCCAATGACGCCGATGATCAGGACTTTTTTTTCTTTTTGTGTCACATGATCACCTTCTGTATGGTTGTTATAGGGATTGATCTACATCTATATAGTATAATGTATTATATCATATGTCAAGAAAAAGATTTGACAAAGATGCTAAAAAAGTATATAATTACCGATATAAACGAAACCATGAGGAGGGTTTTTTATGCGCGAGTTTCCTGTCAGTCAGCTGACTGACGTGATCGAACGCCTGTGCATCGAGGCCAATACCTACCTGCCCGAGGATGTGCGCTGCGCCATCGAAAGCAGCAGAGCAGCGGAGGACGGCCCCATTGCCCAGGGTGTGCTGGATAAGATCATCGAGAATTACGGCATTGCCGACCGGGATGCCGTTCCCATCTGCCAGGATACGGGCGTTGCCTGCGTCTTTCTGGAAATCGGTCAGGACGTCCACTTTGTGGGCGGCGGCCTGAAGGAAGCCGTGGACGAAGGCGTCCGCAGAGGCTATACCAACGGCTACCTGCGCAAGTCCGTGGTGGCAGACCCCCTGAAGCGGGTCAACACCGGTGACAACACCCCTGCCATGCTCTACACCGAGATCGTCCCCGGCGACAAGGTCACCGTGACCCTGGCTCCCAAAGGCTTCGGCAGTGAGAACATGAGCAATCTGGTCATGCTCAAGCCCTCCGCAGGCCTGCAGGGCGTGAAGGACGTCATTCTGCAGACCGTGGAAGCAGCCGGCCCCAACGCCTGCCCTCCCATGGTCATCGGCGTGGGCATCGGTGGTACCTTTGATAAGTCCGCTCTGCTGGCAAAGAAGGCTCTGATGCGGCCTCTGGGCAGCCATCATCCCGATCCCTTCTATGCAGAGCTTGAAACCGAAATGCTGGAAAAGATCAATGCGCTGGGCATCGGCCCGCAGGGCTTCGGCGGCAGAACCACCGCGCTGGGTCTGAACATCGAGACCATGCCCACCCACATCGCCGGTATGCCCGTGGCCGTCAACATCAACTGCCATGTGACCCGCCACAAGACGGAGGTGCTGTAAGATGGAAAAGTACATTACCCTGCCTCTGACCGAGGAAAAGGTCAAGGATCTCCATGCCGGTGATACGGTGTATCTGACCGGTACCATTTATACCTCCCGCGACGCCGGCCACAAGCGCATGTGCGAAACTCTGGCAAAGGGCGAAGCACTGCCCTTTGATCCCATGGACGCTACTATTTATTATGTGGGCCCCACCCCTGCCAAGCCCGGCAAGGTCATCGGCTCCGCAGGCCCCACCACCAGCGGCCGTATGGATGCCTATGCTCCCACCATGATGTCCGTGGGCGCCCGCGGCATGATCGGCAAGGGCAAGCGCACCAAGGAAGTGGTGGACGCCATGAAGCAGTACAAGGCTGTGTACTTCGGCGCCATCGGCGGCGCAGGCGCATTGCTTGCCCAGTGCATCAAGTCCGCTGAGCTGATCGCCTATGAAGATCTGGGCGCGGAAGCCCTGCGGAAGCTCCATGTGGAGAATTTCCCCACGGTTGTGATCATCGATGCCGAGGGCAACGATATCTACGAACAGGGCAGAGCGGCCTATCTGGCTGGTAAATAATTGAATTATTTCATCAGCATCCCGGCAAAACACTGCCGGGATGCTGATTTTTTTGATGGTAATAATCAACAAATTTTTAGAGCCGTTTTTTGTAGAGGAGAAAATGACCAAAGACCGGTTTGAATCAGAAAACGCATAAAATTTTAGATATCCTAAAAAACATTTAGGCTTCAAAGAATAACCCACCGAAAAAGCACCGAAAATAAAGGAAAATAATTCGAAATAGCCGAACAGAACATGGCGGAACCCACAAGGCTCCACCACTCATGGACAATTTGCCAAGATTTACAGTTTGCGTGTTTTCGTATATGCTAAGTACAGATAAGATTCCGGCGATCAATTTCCATGGAAGAAAAGGAGTGCTTTTTTATGAATTATAATCGAACTTACAATTTTTCCGCAGGTCCTGCCATGATGCCGGAAGCGGTGCTGGAGGAGATCCGGGATGAGATGCTGAACTACCGCGGCAGCGGCATGTGCGTCATGGAGATGTCCCACCGGTCCAAGGT
>JAZSCX010000068.1:0-31639 GCA_045530865.1 Candidatus Avilachnospira sp. | reverse complement strand
GCCAAGCCCATTTCCGATGAGCCGCTGGAGATTCGGCTGCACCATCAGGACGATCGCCGTCTCTTCACGGTGTTTGAGGCCCTGAAGGCCGGCTGGTCCATGGATGCCATTCATGAGATCACCATGATCGATGAGTGGTTCCTGGGCAAGCTGCTGAACCTGGTGGAGTTCGAAAAGTCCATCGAGGGCGTGGAGCTGGATAAGAAGGAATACATGAAGGCCAAGCGCATGGGCTATACGGATAAGGCGCTGGAGCGCATCACCGGCCATGAGCTGCCGCCCAAGAAGTGGGCCTATTATAAGATGGTCGATACCTGCGCCGCAGAGTACAACGCCACCACCCCCTACTTCTATTCCACCTATGATAATTTCTGCGAAGCCCGTCGGTTCCGTCGTTCCGGCAGACCTGTTGTCATGGTTCTGGGCTCCGGCCCCATCCGGATCGGTCAGGGTATCGAATTTGACTACTCCTCCGTCCACTGCGTCTGGACATTGAAGGAGCTGGGCTACGATGTGGTCATTGTCAATAACAACCCCGAAACCGTCTCCACCGACTACGATACGGCTGACCGCCTGTACTTCGAGCCTCTGACCCCCGAAGATGTGATGAACATCATCGAGGTGGAGAAGCCTGTGGGCGTGGTCGTGGCCTTCGGTGGTCAGACCGCCATCAAGCTCACCGAGTTCCTGGACCGCAGCGGCGTGCAGATCCTTGGCACCAGTCAGGACTCCATCGATTTGGCCGAGGACCGTGAGCGCTTTGACGCTCTGCTGGAAGAATTCAGCATCCGCCGTCCCAAGGGAATGGGCGTCCATTCTCTGGAGCAGGCCCTGCAGGCTGCACAGGATCTGGGCTATCCCGTTCTGCTCCGTCCTTCCTATGTTATCGGCGGTCAGAACATGGTCATTGCTCATTCTGACGAAGATGTGCGGGTCTACATGGAAATGATCCTCAATCAGGGCATTGAAAACTCCGTGCTGGTGGATAAATATATGTCCGGCATGGAACTGGAAGTGGACGTCATCTCCGATGGCGTGGATGTGCTGATCCCCGGTATCATGCGCCATGTGGAGCGTGCCGGCGTCCATTCCGGCGACTCCATCGCCGTCTATCCGCCCTATGGCATGACGGATCGCATGATCGAGAACGTGGTGGAAGTCTCCACCAAGCTGGCGCTGGCCATGAAGACCAAGGGTCTGGTCAATATCCAGTACCTGTTCTATCAGGGCAAGCTGTATGTCATCGAGGTCAACCCCAGAGCCTCCCGTACCATCCCCTATATCTCCAAGGTCACCGGTGTTCCCATGGTGGATCTGGCC
Organism: Candidatus Avilachnospira sp.; assembly: GCA_045530865.1. Classification (GTDB taxonomy): domain Bacteria; phylum Bacillota; class Clostridia; order Oscillospirales; family Oscillospiraceae; genus Avoscillospira. The sequence goes on along the minus strand of JAZSCX010000068.1, from coordinate 30,319 downwards.
ACCCGTGTCATGATGGGCGCGCCTCTGAAGGAGCTGGGCTTCGGCACCGGCCTGTATCCCACACCTCCTTACTTCTGTGTCAAGGTGCCCGTGTTCTCCTTTGAAAAGCTGACCGACGCCAACTCCCGTCTGGGCCCTGAAATGAAGTCCACCGGCGAAGCACTTGGTCTGGGTCGTACCATGACCGAAGCCCTGTTCAAGGGTCTGACCTCCTCCGGTATGTCCGTGGCCTCCGTGGCACCCGGCAAGCGGCTGGGCGCGCTGATCTCTGTGGATGACCACGATCTGCTGGAAGTGGTGGGCCTTGCCAAGAAGCTGGATGATCTGGGCGTGGTCATGTATGCCACTCCCAAAACTGCCGCCGCCATCGAAAAGCTGGGCATCCAGGTGCAGCAGGTCAAGTCCATTATGGAATCGGATCATATTTTCGATGTGCTGGAAAGCGGCAATGTGAACTTTATCGTCTACACCGGCGATCTGATCGTCAATATGTACGACCACTTCCGTGCGCTGCACCGCAGAGCCATGCAGCTGTCCATTCCCTGTCTGACCTCTCTGGATACGGCCAATGCTCTGGCGGATATCATGGCCAGCCGCTACACGCAGGATAACACGGAGCTGGTGGATATCAACAATATGCGCCGGGAGCACACCCAGCTGAAGTTCTACAAGATGGAAGGCACCGGCAACGACTATATTCTCTTCGACAACCGGGATGGCGTCATCAACTGCCCCGAGTCCCTGTGTATCTCCGAGTGCGACCGTCACTACGGCATCGGTGCCGACGGAATCTGCCTGATCGAGAACTCCGATGTGGCTGATGCGAAGATCATTTTCTTCAACCGGGACGGATCCCGCGGCGCCATGGCGGGCAACTGTATCCGCTGCGCCGGTAAGTACCTGTATGACAACGGTATCGTGGACCGTGACGAGCTGGTGCTGGAAACCCCTGCCGGTATCCGCAATCTGAAACTCTATGTGGTCAACGGCAAGGTCTCCACGGTGGATGTGGATATGGGCAAGCCCAATCTGGATCCCAGAAGCCTGCCCTGCACCATTGGCAAGCGCAGCCTGATCAACTACCCCGTCACCATCGGCGGTCAGTACTGGAACATCACCTGTGTCAGCATGGGCAACCCCCACTGCGTGGTGTTCTGTTCCGAGGTTGGCGGCCTGAATCTGGATCTGCTCGGCCCGCAGTTTGAAAATGCGAAGATTTTCCCGGAGCGCACCAATACGGAGTTTGTCCGCGTGGTCAATAAGAACACCCTGTAAATGCGCTGCTTCGAGCGCGGCAGTGGCGAGACTCTGGCCTGCGGTACCGGCGCCTGCGCCGCAGTGGTGGCAGCCGTGGAAAACGGCTTCTGCAGCAAGGATGAGGATATCACCGTGCAGGTCAAGGGCGGCGAACTGTATGTCCGCTATACCGACGAAGGCGTCAGCCTTGCCGGCAATGCCCGTCTGGTCTACACCGGCGAACTGGAATACTAATTCGGAAAAATCCGTAAGGGCGGCCCATGCGGCCGCCCTTCTATTATGGACCCCGTGCCCCTTCGTAGGGGCGACCATCGGTCGCCCGCAGGATGCAGACTAACACACAAGGGGCTGCTGCGGCATTTGCAGAATTCTCCACTATTGCAAAAAGGGAAGAGGAGTGGTAGAATCCTGTCGAATGTAAGGAGTTGAAAAGAAGACTATGTTTCAAAACGGTGTAAAAGAGACTATCTGTTCCTGTATAAACGGCAGTTACCACTCTCTGAAAAATTTGTTGAAATGGCTGCTGCTTGGAGCTGCGGTGGGCGTCCTTGTGGGCATGGTAAGCGCTGCGTTTGCCCATGTGCTTGCATTTGTGAACCTGTTCCGGACCAATCATCCGGTGGTGGTACTGGGACTTCCTGTGGGTGGCCTGCTGATCGTATGCTTGTATCACGTTTTTCGCAATGCCGAAGACTGCGGTACCAATACGGTCATCTCGTCTGTTCATTCCTCGTCGGATATTCCCTTCCGGATGACCCCTCTGATTTTTATTTCCACGGCCATCACCCATCTGTGCGGCGGCTCTGCCGGCAGGGAGGGTGCAGCTATCCAGCTGGGCGGCAGCATGTGCAACTACCTGGGAAAAGCCATGGAACTGAAGCCCAATGAACGCAGAGTAGTCATCATGTGCGGCATGAGCGCTGGTTTTTCCGCCTTGTTCGGAACGCCCATGGCTGCTGCTGTGTTTGCACTGGAGGTCATCAGCATCGGTATCATGCACTATTCCGCGCTGGTGCCCTGCGTGACGGCTTCTCTGGTGAGCCATTTTGTGGCGAAGCTGTTTCAGGTGCCGCCGGAAAGCTTTCCGGTACCGGACGTCCCCGCCATGGATCCGTTGGGACTGGTCAAAATTATCGTGTTTGCGGCAGCTGCCGGTGTGGTCAGCATTTTGTTCTGTCTGGTCATGCACAAGGTAGCGGCTTTGCTAAAAAATCATCTGAAAAATCCTTACCTGCGTGCCTTTGTCGGCGGCTGCATGATCCTTCTGCTGTCGCTGACCCTGCGGACGGATGTGTACCTTGGCTCCGGTATGGGAATCATTGAGCATATTTTCCAAGAAGGGGAAGCTTCCCCGTGGATGTTCCTGCTGAAAATTCTCTTTACGGCCCTGACGCTGGGTGCAGGCTTTAAAGGCGGTGAGATCGTTCCATCCTTTACGGTTGGTGCGGCTCTTGGGTGTCTGCTGGCTGCGCCGCTGGGTATTCCGGTTCCGCTGGCCGCAGCCTGCGGCATGGTGGGTGTGTTCTGCGGGGTGACCAACTGCCCCATCACCTCGCTGCTGATTTCCTTTGAACTGTTTGGATTTGCGGGTATGCCGTATTATCTGGTGACAGTGGCAGTCAGTTTCATGCTTTCGGGAAAATTTGGCCTCTACCATGCGCAGCGGATTATGTACTCGAAAACGGAGACCCGGTATATCAATGACCATTCCCGGTGAGCCGGAACGCGTTCTTGACTATCCCGTTTTCCTATGTTAAATTGAAAGAAACGTTGCATTAGGAGGAGAGAGAAATGAAAAAAGGTAATCCCATTGCATTGCTTCCCATTGGCGTGTTTCTTGCCATCTATCTGGGTCTTGGCCTGACGTTTGAATACGGCATGAAGATCCCCATGGGCTTCTACAATATCCCTATCGTTATCGCATTTTTGGTAGCCATTCTGGTGGCCTGCCTGCAGAACCGGAAGGTTTCCTTTGAAGAAAAGCTGGAGATCATGGGCATGGGCGTGGGTGATAAGAATATCATCACCATGCTGCTGATCTTCCTCGTTGCCGGTGCCTTTGTAGGCGTTGTGGGCCGTTCCAGTGCCCAGAGTGTAGCGTATTTCATGCTGAGCATCATTCCGCCTCGATTTGCTGTTGCGGTTCTGTTCGTGGTGGCCTGCTTTGTGTCCACCGCCATGGGTACCTCTGTCGGTACCATCACCCTCATTACTCCCATTGCTGTGGAGGTGGCAGCGGCTTCCGGCTTCAGTGTGCCTCTGTGTGTCGGTTCCGTGGTGGGCGGCGCCATGTTTGGCGATAACCTGTCCTTCATTTCCGATACCACCATCGCCGCCTGCAACGGTCAGGGCTGTGCCATGCGGGATAAGTTCAAGGGCAACTTCTGGATCGCCCTGCCTGCTGCTCTCGCCACTCTGGTCATCATTCTGTTCCTGTCCATGGGTGTGGAACCCAAGCAGATCACCGAATCCTACAACCTGATCCAGATCATTCCCTATGCGCTGGTGCTCATCGGCGGCATTGCCGGTATCAATGTATTTGTGGTGCTGATCGGCGGCGTGGTTTCCGGTGCGGTCATCATGCTGTCTACCGGTCAGACTGCCGCTACCGATCTGCTGGCCTCCATGGGCTCCGGTGCAGCCGGTATGTTTGAGACCTCCATGGTTGCTGTTCTGGTGGCTGCCATGTGCGCCTTGATCCGCATCCACGGCGGCTTTGATGCCCTGCTTTCCCTGATCCGCCGGGTGTTCAAGGGCAACAAGGGCGGCCAGCTTGGCATGGGTCTGCTGGTTGGCGCCATGGATATTGCCACTGCCAATAATACGGTTGCCATCGTCATGGCAAACCCCATTGCCAGAGAAATGAGTGAGGAATATGATATTTCTCCGAAAAAGGCAGCCTGTATTCTGGATACCTTCTCCTGCATTTTCCAGGGCGTGATTCCCTATGGCGCTCAGATGCTGGTTGCCATCACTGCAGCCACGGAAATGGGTTATACCATCTCTGCGTTCGAGATCATGCCCAACCTGTTCTACCCCTATCTGCTGCTGGTCAGCTCTCTGGTGTTCATCTATCTGGTTCCCCAGAAGAAAAAGTAGGGCGGCCAGACCCTTGGCCGCTGTGGCAATCCGTAGGGCGCGACGACCACGGCGCGCCGTTCTGGTCCGTGTCATTGCGAGGGCGCTTGCGCCCGTGGCAATCCGCTTTCTAACAAAAGAGATGCACCCTTACGGGCGCATCTCTTTTGTTATTCCGCCTGCAGCTGCCAGAACGCCACAGCGCTGGCTGCTGCCACATTAAGAGAATCAACCTCATGGGACATAGGAATCATCACGGTGTAATCACATTCCGCAATGGTGGCGGCGGCAAGACCGTCGCCTTCCGTTCCCAATACAATGGCCAGTTTCTCCGCTGCTGTCAGCCTGGGATCCCGGATGGAAATGGCGGTTTCGTCCAGCGCCATGGCAGCGGTCTGAAAACCCAATTCCCGAAGCTGTGAAAAATCCTCCAGATACGTCCACGGCACTTGAAACACTGTGCCCATGCTGACCCGGATGGCTCTTCGGTAGAGGGGATTGCTGCAGGCAGGCGTCAGCAGAACTGCATCCATGTTCAGCGCCGCGGCAGAGCGGAAGATGGCGCCCACGTTGGTGGGATTCATGACATTTTCCAGAACGGCTACCCGTTTTGCACTGCGGCAGACCTCCTCCACAGAAGGAAGTGTCTTTCTTCGCATGGCACACAGCATGCCTCTGGTCAGTTGAAAGCCGGTCAGCTGTGTCAGAACGTCAAAGGGAGCGGTGTATACCGGCACATCACCGCAGTGGGCGATGACCTCTGCGGCCTGCCCGTCAACGTGCCGATCCTCCACCAGCAGGGAAACGGGCTCATATCCGCCGTTCAGTGCCCGCTCTATCACCTTGGGACTTTCCGCAATAAAGATCCCGTCCTCCGGATGCTCCCGGTTTAATAACTGCGCTTCGGTCAACCGGGCAAAAGTGTCCAGCTGCGGTGCGAAAAAATCATCAATGGGCAAAATCACTGCCATGTCCGTTCCTCACTCGTTTTATGATAGAACTATTCTACTGCAAAATGACTATTCATTCAAGAGTGTCCGCAATATGGGACACAAAGTGTTCTATGCTGCTAAAAAGGAGGGAGAAATATGGTGTTCTTATTGATCGCACTGGTCGTCATCTATATTTTTTTGGAGGAACAGTCCCGGGGTGTGGAGATCTGGGATATGGCTGCGGCGCGGCAAAAGCGCCGAAACCGTAAAAAATAGGGCAACTACCTGCAATTTTTGTGTTCGCGTATATGATGGGGACGATCCAAAACGGAATAACAGTTCCAAATCAGCGCAGGTGATCCTGCGCTGTAACTATTTTTGGAATTTGGGAACGTTCCAAAAAGCCGAAATAAAAGGAAAAATCCATGAAAAGAATAACCATTAAAGACATCGCCCGGCAGACAAATTTCTCTAAATCCACGGTTTCGCGGGTATTGATGAACGATCCTAACGTAAAGCCTGAAACACGGGAACGGATTCAGGAAGCCCTGCGGACAAGCAACTATCAGACCAATGCGTTGGCTCGGGCTATGAGATCGCCATGGAGCTTACCAGAGAAGAAATTCCCTATACTGCGGTCTTTCTGCTCAATGATATGATGACCATGGGCTTTATCAAGGCATTGGAAGAGCAGGGGAAACAGGCGCGGGACTATTATCTGCTCTGCTTTGACTTTTCTCCCGCCATTGAAAGTCTGTCTGTTCCTGTTGAGACCCTCGGCTGTACGGCGGCTATGATGGGGCAGGAGGCAGGCGCCCGGATGCTGCAGCGGCTCCGGGGTGATCAGACGCCGCCGCAGAAGATCATCATGCCGGAGTGTTACCGCTGGCATGATACAAATAAATAGGAGGAAGTAAGTATGTACAATCCGTTTTCTCTGGAGGGAAAAACCGCCTTTGGCGAAGTGGGTACACAGAATCAGCTGATGGGCCGGTTTGGTCTGACGGCGGAAGTGATCGTGGAAAAGGCAAAAAAGCCATTTCCAGAAAATAAGAAACCATTACGGCGGGGCTTGCCCCCGCCGTTCAAATGCGTTATGATGTATTTATTCGCAGGGTGGCACCATCGTATCTGTCCGTAGGGGCGGTTATTAACCGCCCGCGTGCAGGCATCCATCCATTGTCCATTCCAAACAGGAGGCCCCTTATGTTCGGAGATTGTCACATTCATATGATTCTGGACGGCGTATATTATCGCGCCGCCATCGATCATCAAAAGAATAGCCCGGACGAAGCGCTGATCCGCAGCCGACTGCAGGACTATGCCGACCGAGGTATCACGTACCTCCGTGACGGCGGCGACGGTTGGGGTGTGGGTCTTCGGGCTTCGCAGCTGGCAGGGGAGTACGGTATCACCTACCGCACGCCGGTGGCAAATCTGTGCAGGGCTGGTCATTACGGCTGCTTTATCGGCTGGGGCTATGAAGATTTAACAGAATACCGGCAGCTGGTGCAGAAAATCAAAAATATGGGCGGTCATTTCATCAAGATCATGGTGTCCGGCCTGATGGATTTCAACAACTTTGGTGCCATCACCGATACGCCCTGTTCTTATGAACTCTGCAAAGATCTGGTTGCCATCGCCCACGATGCAGGTTTTGCGGTCATGGCCCATGCCAATGGACATGAAGCGGTGTCCAATGTGCTGAAAGCGGGCGCAGACAGTATCGAGCACGGTGCCTATCTCCATAAAGAAACAGTATGTCAACTTGCGGAGAGCGGTGCAGTCTGGGTTCCCACCCTCGTGACCATCGGAAATCTCCGTGGCCTTGGACGTTTTCCTGATCCGGTTCTGGAACCCCTGCTGGAGTTGCAGCAGCAGAATGTGTCCTATGCGGCAAACAAGGGCGCAAAAATTGCGTTGGGTACGGATGCCGGTGCTTATGCCGTGTATCATGCGGAATCGGTGCAGCAGGAGTATGATCTGCTTCGGCAGGCTCTGGGTGAAAAAACCGATGACATACTCTGGCAGGGTGAGGCAGAGATCCGCCGCCTGTTTTAGATACATAGGCACTGCCGCATTGTCGGCAGATGTTGAATTTTACAAAATCCTGTTGGTTTTTGTGCTTTTTTTAGGGAATAATACAAAATGTTGATTCGATGACATTTTATGCTTGCACTTCGGTGAAGCAGATTGTATGATATACAAGAACTGAATAGTTCCAAGGAAGCTTTCAGAATGCAAAAACTGAAAGCGGAGGAAACTCTGGAGAATCCCTTCAATGGGTGCCGAAGGTGCAAGGCGAAAGCCGAATCTCTCAGGCAAAAGGACAGAGCGAATGCAGGCCGCAAGGTCTGTGTTCCTGCGCCGGAGTTGTTTCATAGCAGCTCTGTTTTTTTATGAAAAGGAGAAAGAGAAATGCAAGAAGTCCTGTTAAAGATCGCTGCGACGATCAATACCTACCTGTCCGACTATATTCTGATCTTCCTTCTGATCGGTGTCGGTCTGTTTTATTCCATCAAAACCCGCTTTGTGCAGGTTCGCTGCTTCGGCGAAGGCATGAAGAAGGTGTTCGGCAACATGAAGCTCCGTGGTGAGAAGCAGAAGAGCGGTATGAGCTCTTTCCAGGCTCTGGCCACTGCCATTGCGGCCCAGGTCGGTACCGGCAACATCGTCGGTGCTTCCGGCGCTATCCTGACCGGCGGCCCCGGCGCCATCTTCTGGATGTGGATCATCGCCTTCTTCGGCATGGCTACCATCTATGCCGAAGCCACCGCTGCCATTGAGACCCGTCAGGTGGATGAGAACGGTAATGTCCACGGCGGTCCCGTCTACTACATCACCCATGTGTTCAAGGGTAAGTTCGGCAAGTTCCTGGCTGTGTTTTTCTCCATCGCTGTGATTCTGGCTCTGGGCTTCATGGGTGCCATGGTGCAGTCCAACTCCATCGGCGGCAATATGGAAGCTGCCTTCGGTATCCCCGCATGGGTCGTTGGTCTGATTCTGGTGGCACTGTGCGCCATTATCTTCCTGGGCGGCGTGCAGCGTCTGGCTTCCGTCACCGAAAAGATGGTTCCCATTATGGCTGGTCTGTTCCTGGTGGGTGGTCTGGCAGTTCTGGCAGTCCGCGCCAAGTATATCCCTGCTACCTTCGGCATGATCTTCCAGTATGCTTTCCAGCCGCAGGCCATCATTGGCGGTGCCATCGGTGCAGCCATCAAGAAGGCCATGTCTCAGGGCGCAAAGCGCGGCCTGTTCTCCAATGAAGCCGGTATGGGCTCCACGCCTCATGCTCACGCACAGGCTAACGTGGAAAATCCCCATGATCAGGGCGTCGTTGCCATGATCGGTGTGTTTATCGATACCTTCATTGTTCTGACCCTCAATGCGCTGGTCATCATCTCCACCCTGTATACGGCCGATGGTCCTCTGGCTGGCGGCTACACCGGCACCATTGTGGATGTGATCAATAAGAACAATCTGGCCCAGACTGCCTTCGGCACCGTCTTTGGCAGCACCTTTGGTGGTATGTTCGTTGCTGTCTGCCTGCTGTTCTTCGCATTCTCCACCATTCTCAGCTGGAACCTGTTTGCCAAGATCAATGTGCAGTGGCTGTTCGGCAAGAACAACAAGGTTGCCTATGTGATCTTCATTCTCATTGCGCTGGCTTTCGTGTTCCTTGGTTCCATTGCCCAGAATGATCTGGTTTGGGAACTGATGGATATGTTCAATAACCTGATGGTCATCCCCAACGCACTGGCTCTGTTCGGCCTCGGCGGCATGATCGTCGCATCTATGAAAAAGAGCAACAAGCTGTAAAAACTGTTTGATTTGCTATGCAGAATCCAAAGGCTCCCCTTGGTTACCAAGGGGAGCTGTCGGTCTCTAGGCCGACTGAGGGGATCAGAACTGCCAAAACATAATATTCCAGACAGAAAAAATCACCCGCAGCTGCGGGTGATTTTTTGCGCTTATTCAGCCGTATAGTTGTCGAAATAGCCCTGGATCAGGATGATGGGCGTGCCCTTGTCGCCGGAACCGGAGGTCAGGTCGCACAGGGAGCCGATCAGGTCAGTCAGCTGTCTGGGGGTAGTGCCCTGAGAGGCCATGTTGCCCACCAGATTATCGCCCTTGGCCTTGATGGAGTTGGAAATGGCTTCCTTCAGCTCAGCACCGGAAAGGTTGGCGAAATCATTGTCGGCCAGATACTTCAGCTTCAGTTCGTTGGGGGTGCCGATGAGGCCATCGGTGAAAGCGGGGGAAACCACAGGATCGGCCAGCTCCCAGATCTTGCCCTGGGGATCCTTGAAAGCGCCGTCGCCGTAGACCATGACTTCGATCAGCTTGCCGGTCTTTTCCAGCAGCTTGTTCTGAATGTCCAGAACCAGATCCTTGCACTCGTTGGGGAACAGCTTGATCTTGTCCTCGGTGGACTTGTTGGAGCCCAGCAGGCCATACTTGCTGTTATAGCCGCTGCCGTTGACGGGAGCGGTCAGCAGATCGTCCAGACCGCAGACGACCTTGGCGCCGGCAGCTTTCAGAATCCGCTTGGTACGGGCTCTGGTATGAATATCACAGGTGATGACACAATCGGTATAGTTCAGAATGGTCTTGGCCTGATTGGCAAATACGACCTCCACATCCGCACCGGCTTCCCGAATGATCTGGGAGTAGTACTCGATATAGTCCACGCCGGTGAATTCGTGCACCTTTTCGCCAAACAGCTCCCGGTACTTTTCCAGACTCAGCACATCGGAATAAGGATTGACGCCGGCCTCATCCACCTGATCGTAGGTCAGCAGGGCGTTGCCCACTTCGTCACTGGGGTAGCTGAGCATGAGCACGACCTTCTTGCAGCCCATGGCAATACCCTTCAGGTTGATAGCAAAGCGGTTGCGGGACAGGATGGGGAAAATGACGCCAACAGTACCGCCGCCCAGCTTGGCCTTTACGTCGGCAGCAATATCGTCCACGGATGCGTAGTTTCCCTGTGCGCGGGCAACGATGGATTCCGTGATGCCGATGACGTCACGATCGCGGAGGGCGAAGCCTTCGCTTTCGGCGGCAGCGATCACACTGTCCACCACGATCTCCACCAGATTATCGCCTTCCCGGATGATGGGGCAGCGAACACCGCGGGAAACGGTACCGATTCTTCTTTCCATAGTAACATCTCCAATGGTTTCAAAATGACGGAACTATTATACAGCATGAATGGATTTGGAGCAAGAGTTTTGTGCCCTTTGCCAAAAATTTTTTTGCGCTTGACAAATTAACTCTACTGCGATAGAGTAAAAATATACTCTACTCCAGTAGATTAAGGAGGTGCTCCGATGGAAATACCCAGAATTCATGAAAGCGAATACAGGTTCTGCCTGATTTTGTGGGAGCATGAACCGGTGAAGAGCAAGGAGCTGGTACGGCTGTGCCAGCAGCAGCTGGACTGGAAACCCACCACCACCTTTACTGTCATCAAGCGGCTGTCAGAGCGGGGAATCCTGAAAAACGAAAATACCATCGTTTCTTCTCTGGTTTCCAAGGATCAGGTGCAGGCGGCGGAGATCGATGAGCTGGTGGATAAAAAGTTTGAAGGCTCTTTGCCGGCCTTTGTGGCGGCCTTTACCAGACACCAAAAACTGTCTGCCTCAGAAGTAGACGAGCTGCAGGCCATGATTAACCGCTACAGGGAGGAAAATGCCCATGAGTGAGATCTTCCTCCGAATTTTCAATCTCAGCTACAGCGCCATCTGGATCGTTCTGGCGGTGGTTCTGCTTCGTATCGTTCTGCGAAAAGCGCCGAAATGGCTCCATGTGCTGCTGTGGAGTTTGGTAGCGATGCGATTGGTTCTGCCCTTTTCCATTGAAAGCAGGCTGAGCCTGCAGCCCAGCGCACAGGTGATCTCGCCCAGTGCCATGGAAACAGGTGTGCCGGAGATTCATACCGGAATGGCCGCGCTGAACTTTGCGGTTGCAAATAATGAAGATTATGTCAATAAGACTATCGACTGGATTCCGGTTCTCTCGGTGATCTGGCTGATTGGTCTTGCAGCCATGCTGGTGTATGCTTTGGTCAGTTATTGGCGGCTGAAGCGGCAGTTAAAGCCGTTGAACAACTTCAATGACGGTGTTTTTATCTGCGAAAACCTGTCTTTTTCCTTCATTTTAGACGTTTTTAAGCCGATGGTCTATGTGCCGAAAACGGTTTCAGAGGCCGAAATCACCTATATTTTGGCCCATGAGCAGGCACACATCCGCAGAAAAGACCATATTTGGAAGCCTTTGGGCTATATTTTGCTCAGTTTTCACTGGTTTAATCCCGTGCTTTGGCTGGCCTATATCCTCCTTTGCAGGGATATGGAGCTGGCCTGCGACGAAAAAGTGGTGCGGGAGCTGGAGCCGATCGAGCGGGCGGATTACTCTCAGATCATCCTGAACTGCGGCGTCACCCGCCGGCAGATCGCCGCCTGTCCGCTGGCATTCGGAGAGGTAGAGGTGAAAACCCGCATCCGCAAGGTACTGAACTACAGGAAGCCGGGCTTCTGGATCATCCTGCTGGCTGTGATTGCACTTGTCACCACAGCAGTCTGCCTGCTGACCGTGCCAAGGAGCGTGAAAAACATACCCCTGCAGGATCGTTTTGTTCCGGAGGAGTGTCTGTATCACACCGGAGGCAAGGGAATCTCGGCGGAGATTCAGATTACAGAGGACAATCATCTGATGCTCGGCGTACAGACCGGCAATCTGATCTGGAACGATCTGGGACAGCTGATGCCTTACACCCTGACCAAGGCAGAACTGAAGGAGTATGCGGCCCGCAAGGACGGCTGGCTGAAGCGCAATGGGATTGGAATGGTTTCTGAATCGTGGATCATACGGCTGCCGGAGCAGGATGACCATTTTTATCTGCTGTTTCGTGGACAGTGGGGAGACCTGTATCTGGGCTATGGCTGGGAGGATCTCTCGGAGCGGGGACAGGAGGGATCGGATGATACCTGTTTGTTCTGTCTGTATCGGCTGAAAACAGTGGAACTGGTGGATCAGCTGCTGAATCATCTGCTTCATGCGCCCCATGTCTGGGTGGACTATCTGGAAAATCCGGAGGAAATGGGTGAATTTTACAATATTACTGCCTCAATGCCGGGGTTTGACGGTGTGGAGTTCCGGTATACCCATGGCGAGATTCTGGCGGTGACAGAGGAAGGGGAGACGGTGCTGATTCAGGGCATGCCCATCTGGAACGCCTTCTTTGTGGATCTCAATGGGGATGGGATGCGGGAGATCTGCGCCACAGTCAGCTTTGGCTCCGGCATGATCGACAATCATGTAGTAGTTGCGGACTATGCCAACGGCGAGACCTATACCCTCTGGGAACGGGGCAAGTATGATTACACCCTGCGGGAAAAAGACGGTGTGCTGATCTGTGAGAAGCGGAAATATCCCAATGGGGAGCTGATCCAATCCGGGCCGCTGTCACTGGCCGCCACCAGCTTTGCACCGTGGACACTGATCATCGGAGATCAGCTGATGGTGCCTACGGAGGCGAAAATCAAGGGTGTTTTTGACGGATATCTGTATTTGAAGGGAAAGGACGGCAAAACCTACCGCTATGAGCGAGCGGATGTGTATGGCGAGACACTGACGAAAGGCAAGAAGATCGACAGCTTCACGGAACCGGCAGAGCCGGAGAATATCCGATGGGAGATCTACGAATTTGAGGAGATTCCCAGCCGGTACAGTGTACTGGCGGTGGTGGACGGGATGTTCCAGATTCGCTATGACCATAGTCCACCCAAGGCGGTACACAGCAGCATCCTGCCGCAGATGAAAAATGACGGCATGATCGTGGCGGAGGACGGCGTTCTTACCAGCGGTCTGGAGGATTGGCACGTCTTTTATGAGACGGTACAGGAGGGAAAGCCTGCCGTCATTCAGGTGACACAGTATCATACACTGCAGAAGGAGCACTGCTCGGCAGAGTACTATGAGGCCTATCGGGAGGATTATCCCTATCTGGTGAACATGGAACTGAGCTATGACGGCGCGATGTACCGCCTGCACTGGTGGGAAAATGACATCGAGTATGAGCGGAAGTACGAATTCCTGAACCGGTATGAGGTGGAGGCTGACAGCACGGAGCGGGAGTACCGTTATGCTCTGACGCAGGACAAGGATGTGACATGGGAAGCGCTGATGCAGGGAATGTTCTCTTCGTACAGACCGGCGGAGATGGATTGTTTCTTCCTGTGGTCGGAGCCGGTGGTCGGTTGAGACAGTGCGGATCTGCTTCGCAGCCCCCATCAGTCAGCTTCCCCACAGGGGAAACCGAGGAGAACGGATTGCCACGTCGCTTCGCTCCTGGCAATGACATACGTTGCTTGATGGCCCTTTTGACACGCTGAGCTTCCCCAAAGGGGAAGCCGAGGCGGGCGACCAATGGTCGCCCCTACGGACAAAAATGACGGAATCCGCAGCGGCGGAATAGGAAAGGGGTTTTTATTGAGATAACCCCCACCGCTTCGCGGGCCGCCGAACAATGGAAATTACGGCGGCAGACCCCGCCTGAAGATGCGGGGCCAGCCCCCTGAGAGGGGGCACGAGGGGGACGGATTGCCACGTCGCTTCGCTCCTCGCAATGACATGAAATACGACACCCCCTGACGGTGGTCAGGGGGTGCTTGATGTTTAGATCTGCTGCATGGAGCGGAGCTGGTAGAATTCGCCCTTCTTTGCCATGAGCTCGTTGAAGCTGCCGTATTCCACGCACAGACCGTTTTTGATCACGGCGATCTTATCAGCATTCTTGATGGTGGAAAGGCGGTGGGCAACCACGAAACAGGTTCTGCCCTTGGTCAGATTGTCGATGGCAGCCTGAATCTGCTTTTCGGAGATGCTGTCCAGCGCGCTGGTGGCTTCGTCCAGCAGGATCACGGAGGGATCCCGGATCAGGGCACGGGCAATGGAGAGCCGCTGCCGCTGGCCGCCGGAGAGGTTGGCGCCGTGCTCTTCCAGAATCGTATCCACGCCGTTGGGCAGGCTCTGGATGAACTCCGTCAGGCGGGATGCTTCCAGCGCGTCGGCGATCTGCTGATCGGTGACATCGGTCATGCCGTAGATGATATTCTCCCGGATGGAACCGGTGAAGAGCACACTGGTCTGCGGGACGATGGAGATAAACCGACGGTAGGTGGGCAGATCCAATGTAGTGATATCATGCCCATCGATGGTCAGAGTACCGGAGCAGGGGAGATTGAAACCGATGAGCAGGTTCATCAGGGTAGTCTTGCCGGAGCCGGACTCACCCACAAAGGCAATGGTCTCACCCTGCTTGATATCCAGATCGATTCCTTGCAGCAGGGGCTTATCTCCTTCATAGTTGAAGCAGACATTTTCAAACTTGTAATCACCCTTCAGCTCCGGCAGAACGGTTTTACCTTCGTTTTCCTCGATCCGGTTGGAGGCCAGAATATCGCCAACAGAGGCGATGGAGTCGAAGCCTTTGGAGATGATCGGCAGCAGGGCAATGATCGTCTGCACCTGCCCGGTGAGCATGGTGAAATAGGACTGATAGAGGGAGATGTCGCCAATGGCGATCTCTCTGCGGAAGGCCATCCATGTAGAGAACAGCAGACAGCCAAATTGGAAAATCTGGAAAGATACCCAGCCGACAGAGCCGAAGAGGGCTGTGACCATATCCAGACGGAAGCCGGTATTGGCCATCCGGTTCAGAATACCGGTCATTTTGGACAATTCTTTGTCCTCCAGTGCGTGTGCACGGGTGATCTGCGTCATTTCCAGCATGTCCATGATATTGGCGGAGGTGCTCTCCGTATCATGGCGAAAGCGGGTGTTCGTCTTGCCGATGGGCTTATGGAAGCCCAGATAGATGAACACAGAAACAGGCACACAGATCAGAAAGAAGAAAAAGACCTTGACATTATTGGAAAGTACCACGATCAATGCGGTCAGCATGTTGAGAATGATGCCGGGGAGCGTGGTGAACAGATGGGCGGAAAGACCCTGAATTGTTTCCACGTCACGCATGAGCTTGGACTGGATGCGTCCGCTCTGCATTTCCTTATGGAAGGAGATGGAGAGCTGCTGTAGCTTTTTGACCATGGCGCCGCGGAGACCGGCTTCCACCTTACGGGAGATGATGGCATAGTACTTGGTCTGCGCCATGTGGGTGGGGACATTCAGGACAATCAGCACCACCATGATGCCGGCGTAAATGAGCATCTTACGGGCAAAGTCTTCGGGGCGCTCTGCTACCAGATTGATGATCTTGGCAGTAATAATGGGAAGGACCAGAACGGGAAGGGTTTTGATAATGTAGAAAAACATGGAAATAATGATATCTTTCACATATTTCCGGTACATGGTCAGGAAAATCTTAATGGGCTTTTCCTTGGATGTGATGTAGGTATCGATTAGCTCCTGCTCCAGAGCGATGATCTCTTCCTCGCTGAACACATCCTCTTTTTTGGGCTCTTTGTGGGCGTAGTCGGATTTTTCTGCGTATTCGGTGTGGATGGGATCGGCAGTCAGAATGGCCTGCTCCTCCTCGTCATACTGCAATAAAAGCGGATCCACGTTCTCATTTTCTTTGGTCGTGCTCTTCATCTCGGACACCTCCAAAAAGATTTGTGCAGGCAGTGCTGCACTTAGTTGGCTTATACCACCTTTTGAAAGATCTGTCAATATTTCAGCATTATTTTGACCACCGAAAAATGGGGTGAGCGGAACAAACATTTCTGGATCCCTGCCGGAGCAGAGATCCAGAATAAAAGGTCAGATGGTGTATTTGCGCGAATAAGCTTCCAGCTTTTCCATGAAGCCTTCACCGGAGGTTTTCAGCGCCCGCAGATGGGCGTGGGTATTCATATCCAGACTCTGCATATCCAGCAGGCAGCCGGCGATATTGGAGCAATGATCGGCGGTGCGCTCCAGATTAGTCAGCAGATCCGACCAGACAAAGCCTACGGTGACGGTACATTCGCCCTGCTGCAGACGCAAAATATGATTGGTACGGAGAATTTCCTTCAGCCGGTCAATGACCTGCTCCAGCGGCTCCACGGTATAGATGGTTTCCGGATCACCGTTCCGGAAGGCTAGCAGGGACAGATCGAGGATCTCGCTGACAGCAGAGGTGAGCACGGAAATCTCATGATTGGCTGCGGGAGAGAAGGTAAGGGACTTTTCCCGAATTTCCTCTGCGGATTCCAGAATGTTGACACTGTGGTCAGAGATTCGCTCAAAGTCGCCGATCAGCTTCAGCAGCATGGCGGCCTCCCGAGAAGCGCTGTCACCAATCTGCAGAGAGCTAAGCTTCACCAGATAAGAGCCGAGAATGTCCTCATAGTGGTCGCTTCGCTCTTCTCCGGCACGAATGCTTTCTGCCAGCGCGGGAGAATATTCCGTCAGGGAGCGAATGGACTGCTTCAGGCAGTCTACGGCACAGACAGCCATTTCCTCCGCAACTGTGTGGCAGCGCTCCAGCGCAATGGCAGGGGTGGCCAGCAGACGTTCGTCCAGCTCTGCAGCAGTTTCGGGCGTTTTTGCATCGGGTACCAGCACAATGGCCAGCTTTTCCAGCAGGCCGCCCATGGGCAGCAGAAGGGCTGTACAGGCTACGTTGAAGCAGGAGTGTGCAACGGCAATGCCCATGAAGGTTGCGGGCTGATCCAGCAGCGCCGGTGCAAACATGGCTCTGACAACGGAAAATACGATTAGCCAAACAACACTGCCGATAATATTAAAGGACAAGTGCACCAGAGCGGCACGCTTGGCGTTTTTGGTAGTGCCGATGGAGGACAGCATTGCGGTGATACAGGTGCCGATGTTCTGGCCCATGATGATGGGAATGGCGGCGCCGTAGGAGACCTGACCGGTGGCAGCCAGAGCCTGCAGAATACCAACGGACGCGGAGGAGGACTGGATGACGGCAGTCAGAATTGCGCCGGCCAGCACACCCAGAATGGGATTTTTGAACATGATGAACATCTGCTGGAAGGCAGGGATGTTCTTCAGCCCGGAAACAGCATCAGACATAATGTCCATACCGAACATCAGCGTGGCAAAGCCCAGCAGAATGGCGCCGATGTCCTTTTTGCGGCTGGATTTGCCGAACATCTGGAAAATCACGCCAATCAGCGCCAGAACGGGCGTGAAGGACATGGGCTTCAGCAGCTGAATCAGCAGGGTGTCGCCGTCAATGCCGCTGAGAGACAGCAGCCATGCGGTGACTGTGGTGCCGATATTGGCGCCCATGATGACACTGATGGCCTGACGCAGGGTCATAAGGCTGGAGTTGACAAAGCCGACCACCATGACCGTGGTGGCCGAGGAGGACTGAATGACGGCGGTGACAGCCAGACCGGTCAGAAGTCCCATCATACGATTGTTGGTCAGCTTGCCCAGAATGCTGCGCAGAGAATTACCTGCAGCACGCTCCAGAGAGTCGCCCATAACGCTCATGCCGAACAGAAACAGACACAGGCCGCCGATCAAGGTTAAAACATTAAAAATATCCATACATATATCCTTCTTTCTGTATTGCGGTTTTATACTAATTCCCGATTGTAAATATTGAAACGGAAAGGATGTAAATTCTATGTAAAAAATAGAAAGGAAGGGCAGAAAATGCACGTTCGCCGCAGTTGAAAAGCAGAGGATAATATGTTAAATTAAAGGAAACAGTGTTTTTAAGGTGATGAATATGAAGATCATTATCATCGGAGACGGTAAAATCGGCAGTGTTTTGGCCGAGCAGCTGTCCAAAGAGGCCCATGAGGTTACGCTGATTGACCGCATGGGAAACAGGTTGGAGCAGTCCAATAAAAATCTGGACGTTATGGTGGTAGAGGGCGACGGTACTTCCCACGAGATACAGAAGGAAGCTGGGGTGGAGCAAGCAGATCTGCTCATTGCCTGTACCGGCGCCGATGAGCTCAACCTGCTGTGCTGTCTCATTGCTAAAAAGCTCGGCGCCAAGCACACCATTGCCCGTGTCCGCAATCCCAGATACGTGGAGGAGCTGAGCCTCATTAAAGAGGATCTGGGTCTTAGTATGTCCATTAATCCGGAGCGCGAGTGTGCCGTGGAAATGGCCCGCGTGCTGCGGTTCCCTTCCGCCATCAAGATCGATACCTTTGCCAAGGGACAGGTGGAAATTCTGAAGATCCCTGTGTCTGTCGGTTCTCCGCTGGACGGCATTGCCCTGATGGAAATGGGAAAATTCAAGTCCAAGGTGCTGATCTGTGCCGTGGAGCGGGGAGAACGGGAAGTCTTTATCCCTACCGGTGAGTTCCGCCTGCAGGCAGGCGACCGAATCTCCGTGGTGGCAAGCCCCCGGGAAGCCCAGCGGTTTTTCCGGCAGATCGGTGTGGCAAAGACCAAGGTGCGGCAGGTCATGATCACCGGCGGCGGCCATATGTCCTATTATCTGGCAAAACAGCTGGTGGAAAGCGGCATGGATGTGAAAATCATTGAAAGCGATCTGGGGCAGTGCGAAATTCTCAGCGAACTGCTGCCGGAGGCTACGGTGATCCACGGTGACGGCACCGACCGGCAGCTGCTGCTGGAAGAGGGGGTGGAGCACATGGATGCCATTGTGTCCATGACCGGAATTGATGAGGAGAATATCCTGATCTCTCTCTTTGCGGGTCAGGCTACCAAAGCCAAGGTCATCACCAAGATCAACCGCGACAGCTACGAAGAGATCGTTGGCGGTCTGGAACTGGGCTCTGTGTTCTATCCCAGAAGAATCAGCGCCGACAACGTGGTGCGCTATGTCCGAGCCATGCAGGCTTCCGACGCCTTTGCCAGCATGGAGACATTGACGAAAATTGCAAGCGGCAAGGTTGAGGCCATGGAATTCCATGTGACTGCCGCCGCCGAGTTTTGCGGTGTGCCCCTGCAGGAGCTGTCGCTGAAAAACAATCTGCTGATCGGGTGTATCTCCCGCCACGGCGCCATCATCACGCCCCGCGGCAGCGATACCATTGAGGTGGGCGACTCCGTGATCGTGGTGACCACCCACGGCGGTTTGGACAGTCTCGACGATATTTTTGCAGCGAAGAAGTAAGTTCGGGAGAAGCGTATGAATTATCGAATGATTGCCTATCTGCTGGGCATGATTATTCTCATCGAAGCGGCATTTATGCTGCTGCCCCTGCTGGTTGCACTGATCTATGCCGAACAGAGCGGAATGTGGTTTTTGGCTGTCACTGCGGGCTCCGCGCTTCTGGGCTTCGGTCTGACACGGCTGAAGCCTGCCAACCGCAGCATGTATGTGAAAGAGGGTTTTGTGATCACGGCTTTGTCATGGATCGTGATTTCCCTGATCGGTGCGGTGCCGTTCACACTGTCCGGACAGATTCCTTCCTATCTGGATGCGGTATTTGAGACCGTTTCCGGTTTTACCACCACCGGTGCCAGTATTGTGCCCAATGTGGAAGGACTGGACAACTGCATAAATTTCTGGCGCTGCCTGACCCATTGGCTGGGCGGTATGGGTATTCTGGTGTTTATGCTGGCCCTGATCAATCTGGGCGGCGGTCAGTCCAACCATCTGCTGCGGGCGGAGAGTCCCGGTCCTACGGTGTCCAAAATGCTGCCCAGTATGCGAAAGTCCTCCGCGACCCTGTATTCGATTTACATGGTCATGACGGTGCTGGAAGTGATTTTGCTGTGTGTGGGTGGAATGCCTCTGTTTGACAGCATTTGCCACGCCTTTGGCACAGCAGGCACCGGCGGCTTTGGCGTCAAGGCTGCCTCCATCGGCGCGTACGACAGCTATTATCTGCAGGGCGTGATCGCTGTATTTATGATGCTGTTCGGCGTGAATTTCAACGTGTATTTCTTCCTTCTGATGCGGAAATGGTCTGCGGCTTTCCGGAATACGGAGGTCTGGACCTATCTGGGCATCATTGCTGCCAGCACGCTGGTGATCACCCTGAATATTGTCGGGCAGTTTTCCGGTTTATATGAGGCCTTTCACCATGCGTTTTTCACGGTTTCTTCTGTGATCACAACTACAGGCTTTGCCACAGTGGACTTTAACCTCTGGCCGGAGTTGAGCCGGCTGCTGCTGGTGCTGCTGATGATCATAGGCGCCTGTGCCGGTTCTACCGGCGGCGGCGTGAAGGTGTCCCGCTTTGTAATTCTCTATAAAGTAATGGCCTTTGAGGTGCGGAAGCTGCTGCATCCCCGCAGCATCAAGGTGCTGACCATGGATGGTAAAGCCATCAGCCGGGAGACCATTCAGGGTGTGCAGAGCTATATGATGGTTTATTTTCTCGTGACCGTGCTCTCAATCCTGCTGATTTCACTGGACAATTACGATTTTGTGACGACGGTTACAGCTGTGGAGGCAACACTGAACAATATTGGCCCCGGCCTCAATCTGGTGGGCCCCACGGGGAATTATGCGTTTTTCTCGCCGCTGTCCAAGATTGTATTATCGCTCGATATGCTCTTTGGACGGCTGGAGCTGTTCCCTATGGTGATTCTGCTGAGTGCCTCGACCTGGAGGAAGCATTAATAAGAAAACCCGCCGTTCTGGTGAACTGACCAGGACGGCGGGTTTTTGTAAAAAGACTTATATGGCAGAGCTGTCGTAGCAGGTATCGGGGAGAATGTCGGACAACTCTATGAGCGTGCGCCGCATACCGCCGGTGTAATCATAGACGGGGGCGGTGTTGACTGGGGATGGAACCAGGGGTCGCTTGCGGGAGAGGGACATGGTGACTGTGGCGGTATGATCGGCTGACACCTCTACGGCAACGGTGCCGCCCATGGCACGGGCGATATACAGCGCCAGAGGCAGTCCCAGTCCCAGTCCCCAGCGGGGATCCGGCAGCATGCCGCGCTGGGTCAGGCGGCTGAAGGCTGCGGAGAGCAGGTCGCTGTCGGCCTGAGAGCAGGTATTTCGCAGGCGGAAAAACACAGCGGTTTCGCCTGCTTCGACAGACAGGGTGAGAGGCTCTTCTTTTTTGCCGTATTTCATGGCGTTGGACAACAGGTTGAGCAGGGCACGTTCCAGAAGAATCCGGTCGCTATGGATCAGAATGGTTTGCTTCGGCAGTTTGCAATGCAGAGCAAAGCCGGCTTCAGCGCAGAGATCCTGCAGCTCCATGGAGAATTCTTCCAAAACCGCAGTCAGATCCAACTTTTCCGCATGGAGGGGATAGGTGCCTTTTTCCAGCTGTTCCAGATCGGCCAGATCGCAGGCAATGCGGTTCAGACGGAAAATGTGGCGCAGAACAGAGGCGGTCTGCTGCTGCAGGACGGGGTCTTCCAGTTCTTCCAGATTTTCACTGAGCTGCTGGGTCATGTTGCACAATTCGGAAAGAGGCTGGCGCATCACCTGCGCCGTAACGGACATCTGTCCGGAATTGTAATGCAGCTCCTCTATGGGAGGCAGCAGGAACAGGGTACCGTCCTGAAGGGGATGCAGAGTTACACTGGGCAGGCCATGTGTCGGCGGAAGAGGCAGCACCAGACGGCCGGAGCGATCCCACTGATCATATGCAAAAGCACTGTCTCCCAGCCATTGGGGCAGAGACTGGCCGGAAGTGGGTGCAATGGGGCCGGCGGCGCGGTTGCAGCGGACGGAACCCTCCATATCCAGACAGAAGGCAGGCTGTTGAATCATTTCCAGAAGATCCATGGCCTGTGCGATGGTTTGAATGTTCATAAAGCACCTCCGGTTTGTTAGGATGCGCGTTTATTCGGATTTCATCAGCGGCGAAGCTGACGGATATCTCTGCCGAGGAAGGGACAGAGCTGATAGGAACCGAGAAGCCGGGAGGCAATGGGGCCTGCATACCGGTGAGAGATGGCTTCGGTGGTCAAGTTGGTGGAGACGATCACCGGCTTTTCCTCCATCAGTCGGGTGTTGATGACCTGATACAGGACGGACTGGGTGAACTGGGTGGTCATTTCCGTACCCAGATCATCGATAATCAACAGGTCGCATTCCAGATATTTCCGGGTGAGGTCACTGTGATCACCGCCGAATTTTACGGCCTCAAAGTCAGAAAACAGCTTGCCTGCCGTGTCGTAGACCACGGAGAAGCCGCTATCTGCCACCGTACGGGCGATACAGGCGGAGAGGAACGTCTTGCCGAGACCGGGGCCGCCGGTAAAGAGCAGAGAGGGGGATTTGCGGTGGAACTCCCGGGCATAGCGGCGGCAATGCTGAAAGGTGTTCTGCATCAGCGCCCGGGGGCTGACACCCATCTGGGGGTCAGGCTCGGCGGGATAATAGTCCAGGCGGAACTGTTCAAAGGTCTCCTTGCCGCCCAGAAGGCTGGAAAGCTCTTTTTTCTGTTCCTGCCGGCAGAGCTCCCGCAGACATTCGCACATGGCGGCGCCCACATAGCCGGTGCCGCCGCAGTGGGGGCAGATGGGGGAGAACTCCAGTGCGCTTTCTTCCAGATCATTGGCTTCCAGAATCCACTCCCGCTCCCGCTGCAGAGACAGATTTTCGTCCCGGATGGCGGCAATGGCGGCGGTGGGATCCTGCCCTTTGCGGAAGGCGGCGGACACAGCCTGTGCCACGGAGCGGCGCAGGGCGAGATCGATCTCCCGCAGGCGGGGATACTGGCGGTAAAGCCCCTCAATACGGGCGTTGCTTTCGGATTCATGGTCGGCTTTGGCCTGTGCCAGCGGAGCCTGTGCCCGACGCAGAACCTGTTCGCTATAGGCCATGGTTTATCCCTCCTGATTTGACAGCATTCGCTGAATGGCATCCCGTTCCAGCTGGCCCATCTGGCCGCCGCTACGGGAATTATGTCCATTTTTGGGAGCATGATCGCCGGCTTCGATGGCAGCCACCGTGTGCAGACCCTTGCTGTGCCAGCTCTTTAAGATCGAATTGAGGTAGGGCCATTTCAGGCTGCCGGTGTTCATACAGGTTTTTTCATAGGCAAGAGAAATCTCCGCTTCACCAAAACCCCATTCGATCCACTGTACAGCCACTTTTTCCTCGCCGGGGGTGAGTTTCCGGTCACCCAGCTGCAGAATCTGGCGGATCCGGCTCAGTTTTGTCTGGCGCTCCAGCTGCAGCTGCATATGGGCGGCGGCTTCTTCCAGTGTATCGATGCCGAGATCTGCCCAATGGTAGGCCTCCCGCTCAATGATCCGCATGGAGGGCTGCCGCTGTCCGCCACGGGCTCTCGCCCGCTGAATACAGAAGGAGATCAGCACGCTGATGACCTCTGCGGGCATACCCAGATAATCGTAAATGGACAGAAGAATCTTCAGTTCCTCCGTGCTTAGCAGCTTGCCGAGACGGCGCTGGGTCTCCCCCACCAGATGCTGAAAGCCGCCGTTTTTCTTTTGCTCCCGAAGGAGGTCTTCTTCGGTATAGACCGGGGGTTCCGCGGGGCGGAGCGCTCTGGGGGCTTCCGGCCACAGGCCCAGCTGCTTCAGGCAGGCCGTGGCATATTCGACCCGGGCAGGGGTCATCCGGAGGGAATGTTCGGCATCCGGAATCTGACCGCCGGCTTGTATGTAAAGATAGAACAGCGCGGCATCGCCGGAGGCCGCTGCCAACAGCTTCCGCCAGTCCGGTTCCGGGATATACAGATCGTGGATGTCCATGGTGCGCCTCCTGCCGATAATTCTCCAATTTATCCTAGTATATCACAAATTTCGCCGGAGGACAACGAAAAAGATGCTGCAAGGGAAAACCTTGCAGCATCGGGGACAGGCAAATGAAATTTGAGATTGCCACGGGCGCAAGCGCCCTCGCAATGACAGGGACGGGGACGAGTGATGCAGCGCGTCGGGGTCACTGCACCCTTATGGGATATGGGGTTAGTCAGTGGCGAGGGCGTACATGGCCTCCGCCAGAATGTTGCAGTTATCCATCAGACGGCTGATTTCCATGAATTCATCGGGCTTATGCTCCCGGACTTCGTCGCCGGGGAAGATGGGGCCGAAGGCCACCACATTGGGCAGCATCTTGGCATAGGTGCCGCCGCCGATGCTCCTGGGAGTGGCAGCCGTATCGCCGGTGCAGTCGGTGTAGACCTTCATGAGACGCTGTACCAATTCGCTTTCCGGCGGCATATACAGGCGGTTTTTGCGGTTGGCCCAGGTCTCATGGAAGCCGGCTTCTGCAAAGGCGTTGGCCACGATGGGGCCACAGTCATCAAATGTTTTGGTGACGGGGTAACGGTAGTTCATCTTCACTTCCAGACCCTCCGCATCACCACGAATGGTGCCGAGGTTCATGGTCAGGGGGCCGGAGACCACATCCTCCATGGCGATGCCCATGGAGCTGCCGTCCCATTCCATGCCCAGCTTTTCTGCCAGGAAACGGATGGCGGCACCGGCCTGACCCTCAAACGGCAGGGGAGCCAGGAACTGCAGCAGACGGCCGATGGCATTTTCACCCTCGTGGGGCGTGCCGCCATGGGCTCCTACGCCGAAGGCCTCCACCTTGATGCCGTCCGCTGTGACGGTGCAGGTGATCTTTTCGGCTGTCTTTCCGGCAATTTCCTGCGCCAGATCGGCAGGGCAGATGAGCCGGGTCCATGCGTGATCGGGCACAATATTATGAGCGGTGCCGCCCCAGATCTCCTGAATCCGCAGATCACCGGTCTGCGCATATTTACAGCCATAGGCCTCATTGATCAGACCTTTTTCACCGTTGATGACAGGATATTCACCATCGGGGGTAAAGCCCATAACGGGATTTTCGCCGCCGTGAGCGGCGTAATACTTCATATCGGCGCTTCCGGTTTCTTCGTTCAGGCCGAAAATGACGCGGATGCGGCGTTTCAGGGGCAGGCCGCTCTCCTTCAGAGCAAGAAGAGCATAGAGGGCTGCCACGGTGGGGCCCTTGTCGTCCATGGTGCCGCGGCCATAGATGCGGCCGTCGACGATCCGGCCTTCGTAAGGAGGCACAGACCAGCCGTCACCCTCGGGAACGATATCCAGATGGCCCAGAACCGCGACCATTTCCTCGCCTTCGCCGTATTCGACCCAGCCTACCTGATTGTCCATATTATAGGTGCGGAAGCCGAGAGACTGGGACAGCTGCAGCATATATTCCAGACATTCCTGAATGGGCTTGCCGTAGGGGTAGCCGCTGTCATCGGCCTGATACAGGCTGGGGAATTGGATGCACTTTTGCAGGCTGGACAGCAGGGCATCCTGTTTTTGTTCGATCAAAGCTTGAAAACGCATTGTTGTTGTTCCTTTCAGATCTCTTCGTGAGACATGATGTACTTGCTGCGGTCAAATTCCTGCAGGGAAAAGCCACGGTCAGAGGTTTCCATTTCACCCAGCTGATTATCATAGGGATCGGCACGCCACTGATCCTTGTCAACCGTGAATCCTGCCTGGAAGGCGCTGTTGGCCACCATGCGGTAGGCATCCAGATTGCCAAAATAGAACCTGCGGCGTTCTTCGTTGTTCTCCCGGACAGCACCGGTTCCATAAGAGGGATCGGCGAACAGCCATCCGTAGGGGGCAATATAGAACCGTACCCAGTCGTGACCGCCGCAGAAGTCCGGTTCAGCCGTCAGACCACTCTGCCACTGGGCGGGGATACCGGCGCAGCGGAGCATGGTGATCAGCAGCAGGGCAAACACGCCGCAGTCGCCGGTAAAGCTCCGGGCACTGGACTCGGCGATATTTTCCAGAATGAAGTAGGCGGGCATAAAGGTGTATTTGCAATTCAGGGTCACGAAATCATAGAACCGGCGGGCCTTTTCCAGCGGATCGTCGGTGCCTTCGGACAGCTTTTTCACAATGGCCTTGATGTAGGGGGTAAAGACAATGTGAGGCGCTTCTTCCTGCGTATCAAAGGTGGGCTGGACGGGATCGGCGGTGATTTTGCCTACATCATGATAGGTTGCCTTGTGAATATAAGAATATTCCACCCAGAACACATGGTTTTCTTCCATGTTTTCTTCCCAACAGATGGTGCGCTGACGGGCATCTTCGGGAGCGATCATGCCGGTTTCGGGATACATGGCCTCGATTTTGATATCGCTCTGCTGGTCACAGGCGGAGGGAATGGGCAGATGGGCACGGATGAACATGCCGGAAGTGAAGAACTCGTCCTTCAGCTTTACTTCGGCATGGATCCTGATGCGGTTGGAAATGGAGCCCTTTTCCCGCATGATCCGCATGACGCGGTCCAGCTTATGCTCCTTTTCACCGGAAGCTACTGTGGCTTCCACGCCGTAGGTGGTGACGCCTGCACGTTTGGCGAAGGCTGGCATGGCCTTGCACATGCTGTCAAAGAACCGGTTGAAGAACCGCTCTTCGCCGTTCAGATAGATCCAGCGAATGCGGCCTTCATCCAGATAACCGTCAAATTCTTCTTCGGTAAAATCGGGGATATGCTTGCGCACCAAAGCCAATGCATCGGCTCTGGAATAGGGAAAGTCGGCAGGGGTACGGCGCATAATTTCTTTCTGGGCGGTCAGACACCACCGGAGTTCATCGGGAGTGCTTTCGGCGTTCAGCTTCTGATCGATCAGGCGGATGGCGCCGTCAAAGTCACCGTAAACTTTGCGGCGGAGAATGTCTTCCGGCAGACCTACATTCAAATAGCGAAACGTATCATTAATTTTCATTCTACTTACCTCTTAACAAAAAGCAATTGCCCCGCCCGCCGGGATCCGGAGGGCGGGGCCGCCAGTTATAGAATCAGATTTGGGGAGTCAGGGAGTTACACAAAGAGCTGCAGCAGTGCGCCCATGCCGAGGCCGCAGAAGTTACCAATGGCAGCGCCAAAGACGCCCATCAGAACGCCGATGCCGGCATAGGAGGCATCATAGGCAGTGGCAACGATAGGTGCGGAGGCAGAGCCGCCGATGTTGGCCAGAGATGCGGTGGAGACCATGCACAGGTCCCACTTGAACAGCTTGGACAGCAGGAACATCAGGACAACATGGATAGCCAGGATCACGAAGCCGTAGACAACCCACAGAGGAGCGGAGACCAGATCGACCAGAGATGCACGGGAGGCCAGCAGAGAGATGACAGTGTAGAGCAGGACGCTGGACAGCTCTTCCACAGCGGGAACCTTGCCCAGAGGAGTGACAGCGCAGATCAGACCCAGAACGGTGACAAACACGGTGGTGCAGGTGGAGGCACCGAACATATCCAGCTTTGTGCCGAACAGCTCAACGCTGCACAGCCAGTTGTTCATGATGCCGCCAACCCACTGAGACAGGGCGGAGACAGCCAGAGCAACACCGATCAGGAAGATCCGGTCAGCGGAAGTAGCCTTCTTCTTTTCCTTGGCAACTTCCTTGTTGGCAGCTTCAGCAACGGCATCCAGCTTGGAGGTGTCGGCGCTGACAGCCTTATTCCACATGGGAGCGAAACGGACAGCCAGCAGCAGCAGAGCGATCCAGACAGAGTAGCAAACGGTGTCCAGTGCCAGTGCGCAGCCGTATGCGCCGGGATCGATGGTGAAAGCAGCTTCCATAGCAGCCATGTTGCCGGAACCTCCGACCCAGGAAGCAAACAGAGCAGCCACAGCAGCCCAGTTCTTTTCAGCGCCGCCGATGGCGTTCATGAAGATGGGGAAGCCGATGATAGTGCCGATAGCCAGGGTCAGGGTGCAGCCCAGGAAAATGGCGATCATTCTGCCGGACAGCTTAGCCAGCTTGCGGAAGTCGCAGCGAAGCAGCATAACGAAGATCATGGCATACAGCAGGTTGTTCTTCAGGCCGTTGTAAGCGGGCTTGGTGGCCTCCATGTCGAACAGGCCGACGGTGCAGAAGACCATGTTCAGAACATAGATCCATACCAGAGGAGGAACGATGCTGAAGACCTTCCACTTGGTGTACTTTTCCAGTGCCAGCAGGCCGCCGGCCAGGAACAGCAGGAATGCAATGTAGGTAAAGCCGTTGGTAATAACCATATTTTTTCTCTCCTTCTTTACTGATGTGTAACAGCTGCTCCGCATCATCTCACCGTTTTTTTGCGTGTTTTACAAAAAAACCGCTGTTCGGCAAAACTTCCAAATTTTTGGAAGGTCTGTATAAAACAGGAAATCAATTTGCTGCAAAATACACAAAAAATGCGAAACTCAGCTATCTCTATTGAACAGTATACACAATTTAATGTGCTCTGTCAAGGTAAAGTATCAGAGGGGATTGTCGGACTTTTACAGCTAATGGGAATTATTGCAACAAAAGCTGTTCATATTTTGTTCAAAAAAATAAAAAAGAAAGAGCTGCCGAAACTTTCTGCAGATCTTTCTTTTTAAAAAATAAATGGAAAATTATCCCAGATAGTGGCTCATGGCCAGCATCAGGCAGAAACCGGCCAAAAGGAAATAAGTAGTGCCGCGCTCATCACCGTGGTGGGTTTCGGGAATCATCTCGTCGCTGATGACATAGAGCATTGTGCCGCCTGCAAAGGCGAGGGCAAAGGGCAGGATGGCAGAAGAGAGCGTCACAGCGAAATAGCCCAGCAGCGTTCCCAGAACCTCCACCACGCCCGTCAGCATGGCGATCACAAAGGTTCTGCCGCGGCTTATGCCGGCAGCCAGCATGGGAGCGATGATGACCATGCCCTCGGGAATGTTTTGCAGGGCGATACCCGCGGCGATGGTCAGAGCTTCTCCGGTATTGCCGGAGCCGAAGCCAACACCTGCAGCAATACCTTCCGGCAGGTTGTGAATGGCAATGGCCATGACAAAAAGCAGCACCTTGTTCAGCTGGGCCGTGCCCGAGGGATGGGTTTCCTGATCCACGCCGGAAAGACGGTGCAGGTGAGGTACCAGCTTGTCCAGAAGGCTCAATGCCAGCGCACCGCAAAAAACGCCGATGACGGTGACGGGCAAGCCGCCTGTTCCACCGTATTCCAGAGAAGGGAGGATCAGTCCGATGACGGCGGCAGCCAGCATGACACCGGCGGCAAAGGCCAGAACAAAATCACTGAATTTATGAGAGATATTTTTGAAGAAAAAACCGATCACGGCGCCAATGACGGTTGCACCGCCAACGCCGAGGGCGGTCAGAAGAACCATTCGCATGGGAATTGCTCCTTTCTGTACTTTTGATAAAGTATAGCAGAGGATCTGATTCTTTTCAAGTAAACGATGGAAACACGGTTTGTTGTTGGCGGCGCGCCGGGTCGTCGCGCCCTACAGGCTGCGCATAGGCGTGTCAGGGTGCAAAAGAAGAAGGCAGCGTTTGCTTTTTTGCATAGAAGAATGACGCGGGTCATAGGATGTTCCAGAACGATGTGCAGGGAGTGTTGGCTTTGCAAGACTTCATGGAGAAACGGGCCTGCGATCTGGCCGTGTACATCATCGAGCACCAAACCACCATTCGGGCTGCGGCAAAGCAGTTCGGCATATCCAAATCCACGGTGCATAAGGATCTGACCGAACGGCTGCAGCGGTGCAATTACGGACTTTACCAACAGGTAAAACAGATTTTGGAGGTCAACAAAGCGGAACGACACATCCGCGGCGGAATCGCAACAAGAAATAAATACAGGAAGGGCTGACAGCGGGACTGTCAGCTTTTTTAATTGGTTTGCCTACCACGGGTCAATAGTGAAAAGTGAATAATTGAAATATCCGCTGTGTGAATGATTGGAATCGTTGCCAGAGGTGACACCACAATTATTCATTATTTAGGTAGGCAAGAGGGTGCCTGTACCGGAACGCATATATACGTTCCATACGAATATCTGCCGGCAGTGCGCATGAGCGGCGCGCCGAGGTTGTCGCGCCCTACAGGGCACGGAGAAAACGTGGTTCCTTACAGATTTTTAGAAAAACCCGAGAGAAGTAAACAAATTCTTGTCAATATTTCCACTTTCGCACGGTGCAGTTATGATGTACAATAGAGAGCATACAGGGCGGACATGTGTATTTCACAGAAACTATAGCAAAGATCAAACCGTCAGGAGGTTTTCTATATGAATTATAATCGAACTTACAATTTTTCCGCAGGTCCTGCCATGATGCCGGAAGCGGTGCTGGAGGAGATCCGGGATGAGATGCTGAACTACCGCGGCAGCGGCATGTGCGTCATGGAGATGTCCCACCGGTCCAAGGT
>JAZSCX010000109.1:0-9337 GCA_045530865.1 Candidatus Avilachnospira sp. | reverse complement strand
CCGTCTGAAGAAAGGTGGGTTCCTGACCCCGATCCTGATCGGTAACGTGGAAGAGGTCCAGGCAGCTGCCAAAGCCGGTGGATTCGATATCGAAGGACTGGAGATCATAGATCCGGCCACTTATCCGGAAATGGATGAAATGGTCGCCAACATGGTTGAGCTGCGCAAGGGCAAGATGTCTGCTGAGGACTGCGCCAAGGCTCTGTCCAAGGGCAACTACTTCGGCACCATGCTGGTGAAGATGGGCAAGGCTGACGCTCTGCTGGGCGGCGCTACCTACTCCACCGCTGTCACCGTTCGTCCCGCTCTGCAGCTGATCAAGACCAAGCCCGGTGCAAACCTGGTCAGCTCCTGCTTCATCATGACCCGTGACTTCGGCGATCCCGCTCTGCAGAAGATCTGCATGGGCGACTGCGCCATCAACCTGAGCTACGAAGACACCCTGGACAAGGAAGGCAACGTGAAGGTCTCCGCAGCCCAGAAGCTGGCAGAAGTGGCTGTTGAATCTGCCCGCACCGCTGAGTTCTTCGGCATCGAACCCAAGGTTGCCATGCTGAGCTTCTCCACCAAGGGTTCCGGCAAGGGCGGCACCGTTGCTCTGTCCGCCGAGGCTACCAAGATCGCACAGCAGCTGGCTCCCGAGTACGCCATCGACGGCGAAATGCAGTTCGACGCAGCCGTTTCTCCCACGGTCGGTCAGCTGAAGTTCCCCGGCTCCAAGGTTGCCGGCTACGCCAACACCTTTGTATTCCCCCTGATCGAGGCCGGCAACATCGGCTACAAGATCGCACAGCGTCTGGGCGGCTACGACGCCTACGGCCCCATCCTGCAGGGCCTGAACGCTCCCATCAACGACCTGTCCCGCGGCTGCAACGCAGATGAAGTCTACACCATGGCTATCATCACCGCCGGCATGGCATAAGATCGGATCGGTTCTAAAATCACGGGAGTGGCAACACTCCCGTGATTTTTAATTGACAATTGACAATGGACAGTTGACAATTGTGGTATATGCTTTCGGGGTGATGAAAAAACGCACCCTTGCCCTTTTGATCGGCACCATGCTCGCCTTCTCCCGGGAGAAGGTGGCACGGCAAAGCCGTGACGGATGTGGGATCGGGAAGTGCCAAATCTGCTTCGCAGCCCCCATCAGTCTCGCTACGCTCGGCACACAGGGGAAGCCAAGATTACTGCCAATTAATATCCAAATCCGTCGGCGAAGCCGACACAATCATTGTCAATTGTCAATTATCAATTGTCAATTGAGAAAGAGGTACTCCATGAAGCTTACAAATTATCTGGGTGATAAACCCTTCTGGAAGGTCACTCTGCGGCTGGCGCTGCCCATCGCTCTGCAGAATGTCCTGACCAGCTCCTTCCAGCTGATCGATACCATGATGGTCTCCCAGCTGGGTGATGTGACCCTGTCCGCTGTGGGTATGGCCGGTCAGTGGAGCTGGCTGGTGAACCTGCTGGGCTTCGGCCTGTGCTCCGGTATGTCTGTATTCGTGTCCCAGTACTGGGGCGTGCGGGATCTGAAGGGCATTCGCCGGGTGCTGGGCATGGCGCTCATCACCTGTCTGATCCTCAGCGGCATCTTTATGGCCATTGCGCTGGCGGCACCGGAATTTGTGCTGCGGCTGTTCAATCAGGACCCTGCCGTCATTGAAGCCGGCTGCCGCTATCTGAAGATCGCCTGCCTGTCCTATCCGGCGGTGACGCTGACATTCCTGCTCTCCACGGTTTTGCGAAATACGGAGCATGTGGGGCTGCCTTTGGGCGTTTCCGCCGTGACGACCGTGGTCAACGCATTGGCAAACTACGGCTTGATCTTCGGTAAATTCGGCCTGCCGGAGATGGGGGTGGCCGGTGCGGCGGTGGCAACCTGTATTTCCGCATGGATGGGCCCGGTGCTGATTTTACTCTTCTCCGCCATGCAGAAAAACCTGCTCATCGGCCCTGTCAAAGAACTGTTTGCTTTTACATGGCGGCAGCTGGGCGAGTTTTTCCGACGTGCCATGCCGGTGGTGTTCAATGAAGGCCTCTGGGCCATCGGCATCGTGACCCTCAATATGATCTATTCCAACATGGGCTACGAATACTACGCCGGCATGACCCTGTTCAAAACCTTCTCCGATCTGGCTTTCTCTTTCTATGTAGGTCTGGGCAACGCCTGCGTCATTATGGTGGGCAAGTCCATTGGACAGGGCAAGATCCGGCGCGGCCTGACTGACTCCACCCGGTTCTCCCTGCTGGTACCGCTGGCAGGCGTGGTGGTGGGCGGCATCATGATCCTGCTGCGCCATCCGCTGGTCAGTCTGTTCGCGCAGGGCGACAATCTGTCCGCCCTGACCATCTCCACCGCGCTGGCGGTGACGGTATTCTGCTCCGCGGAGGTGGCCTTCCGCAACCTGTCCTATGTGCAGGTGGTGGGCGTGTTCCGCTCCGGCGGTGACACGGTGATGGGCATGTTCCTGGATCTGGCCAGCCTTTGGCTGGTGGGCATCCCGGCAGCATTTCTGGCGGCCTATGTGTTTGATGCACCCTTCCTTCTGGTGGTCATCGTGGCCTATCTGGGTGAGGATATCCCCAAAACCATCCTGTGCCTGCTCCATTTCCGTTCCAAACGCTGGCTGAAGCCGGTCACACCGGAGGGCAGAGCCGGATTGGAAGCCTACCGGCAGGAAGAGGCCTAAGATGTCCGTAGGGGCGACCAATGGTTGCCCGCCTGCGCTTTTAATGGATTTTTAATCTTTGTAAAAAGACGGTTTCATGCCAGCGTGTTATACTGCAGGCAGAAACAAAGGAGGGATCTGCATGGATCAGATGGAACGGGTGGAAATTCTGCGGGAAAAGACCGGCTGCAGCTATGGGGAGGCCAAGGCCGCGCTGGAAGAGACCGGCGGAGAGCTGCTGGATGCGCTCTGCTGGCTGGAGAGCCACGGCAAGACCCAGCTGACCGGGGCATTCAGCTCCACGGCCGACCGGGAGGCCCCCAAGACCGATCCGCCGCCCAAGAAAGAACCGAAGCAGGAAGGCCCCGTGGCCCGGGGCTTCAAGGATCTGTGGCAGGGACTGGTAGACCTGATCCGCTGGGCCAACCGCAACGCGCTGGTCATGCGGAACCGGAAGGGAGAACAGGAACTGCGGATCCCCCTGACGGTGCTGGTGCTGATTTTTGCGCTGGCCTTCTGGGTGATGCTGGCGCTGGTTCTGGTGGCACTGTTCTGCGGCATGCGGTTCAGCTTTGAGGGGCCGCTGGAATCGAAAAGTATTAACGACGCCATGGACAAGGCTGCGGATTTTGCCGAAAATATGCGGGAAGAGATCTTTTCTGACAAGGAAGAACCCAAACAGGAGTAATGTCCATGGAACGGATTTTGATCGTGGAGGATGAAGAGGCCATTGCCCGGTTCGTGGAACTGGAGCTGTGCCACGAGGGCTATGGCGTGGAAAAGGCGGTAGACGGCAGAACCGGTCTGGAAAAGGCTCTCAGCGGCCTGTTTGATCTGGTGCTGCTGGATATCATGCTGCCGGAGTTGTCCGGCTTGGAAGTGATCCGCCGTTTGCGGCGGGAAAGTCAGCTCCCGGTCATCATGCTCACCGCCCGGGATACGGTCATGGACAAGGTATCCGGACTGGACATGGGTGCCGATGACTACATCACCAAGCCCTTTGCCATTGAAGAGCTGCTGGCACGGATCCGGACGGCCCTGCGGAAGCACAGGGCGGTGGAAAAGCCGGTACTGCTGACCTGCGGGCCGGTGGTCATGGATGTGGCCCGCCATCAGGTGACCTGCGGCGGCATACCGGTGGAGCTGACCAGCCGGGAATTTGATGTATTGAAGCTGCTGCTGGAGAATCAGCAGATCGTCCTGTCCCGGGAGGCGTTCCTGACCCGGGTCTGGGGCTATGACTATGTGGGCGAGACCAATGTGGTGGATGTGTACATCCGGTATTTGCGCAGCAAGCTGGATGACGTCTGCGGCATGACGCTGATCCACACGGTACGGGGCGTAGGCTATGTACTGAGAGATCGCTGAAAAGGGGTGACCTCGTGTCCGAAATTAAAAATGCCACAACCAAAAAGGTGCTGCGAACCCATAACCGGATCATGAACTGGAGCTGGCTGCTGGCGGATCTGCTGCTTTTGACGCTGCTGCTGGGGGGCTTCTGCATCTGGCACATGGGGCAGTATCTGGGCACCTTTTCCCGGCTGCCTGCCATGATGCGGTTCATTCCCCGGTTTTATGAAGCGCCCTTTCAGGTGGTGCTGGACATGGAGGCCATTGCGCTGGAGCGCACCTCCGTGGATGTCACAGACGGCTTTGTGGTGCTGATGGTGCTGTTTCTGGCCTATCTGGTGAGCCGACTGATGCTGCAGGCCATCATGGCCGCCATCTGGCACAGCCGGGTTCGCAGCCATATGCGCCATCTGACGCAGGTGGCGCAGGAGGCCCGGCGGCTGGGTGAGGAAGAAGCCCTGCGCAACTATCGGGCCACCAAGGTGGATGTGCTGGAGGAGGCCATTGACCATATCAGCCCCACGGAGATCACCCGGCTCCACACGGGAGATCCGGATCTGGAGGGACTGGAAACGGCGGTCAATGACCTGCTGGATCGGATGCAGGCAGCTTACAGCCAACAGATCCAGTTCGTGTCCGATGCTTCCCATGAGCTGCGGACGCCCATTGCGGTGTTGAAGGGCTATGCCGATCTGCTGGAACGCTGGGGAAAGAACGATCCGCAGGTGCGGGATGAGTCCATCACCGCCATCCGGCAGGAGGCCGAACGCATGAGCCGTCTGGTGGAGCAGCTGCTGTTTCTGGCCCGGGGCGACAGCGGACGTACCCGCTTCCAGACGGTTCCCATGAATCTGGCAGAGCTGGTACAGGAGGTCTGGGAGGAATACCGGATGATCGATCCCGGTCATGAGTGGGTGCTGGAGGCGCCGCAGCCGGTGGATTGCACGGCAGACCGGGATATGCTGAAGCAGGCCCTGCGGATTTTGACGGATAATGCGGCAAAATACACGCCGGAAGGCAAAAAAATCACCCTCCGCGCCTATGTCAGCGGGGAGGGAAAGCCCTGCCTGTCGGTACAGGATGCGGGCATGGGCATCAAAACGGAGGATGCCCCCTATGTGTTTGACCGGTTTTACCGGTCGGATCCGGCCAGAAGCCGCCAGTCCGGCGGCGCGGGTCTGGGTCTTGCCATTGCCGACTGGATCGTGACCCGCCACGGCGGGCACATGGAGGTCTACAGCTGGGAAGGCGTCGGCAGCCGGTTTACGATTGTGCTGTAACACAAAACTCTCTGGCCGTGGGGTCAGAGAGTTTTGTGTTCATCCGGGCAAAAGAAGCAATCTTTGTCCCAAAGCAGGGGGTTATTGTCGATGTATGTCCAGATTCGAAGATAATCCTGTTCATTCCGGACGATATGATCGTAAAAGGAACGTTGAAAGAAGCGAGAACCGACTGCCTGCGCTGCTTGATTGACCTGCTTGGTCACCTGATATTTATACCAGCCGACCACATCTCCGAGCGTAGGGGACGGGTTTCCCGTCCCGTTCTGTTCGTTCAAAAACAGCAGCAAGTGGATGTGGTTGGGCATGACCACAGCATGTTCCACACGGACAGAAGGAACGTGCAAAGGAATCTCCCGGATCATCTGCGCTGCGATCTGTCCGGCAGGCTTCGGGACGGGAGACCCGTCCCCTACGATGCTGCACAGCGTATTTTTTCTCTTTTCCGTACAAATCGTTACAAAGTACGCATAGGGACTACTGTAATCAAAGCCCTGCAGGCGGTTGATTTTTCGTTTTGGAAGATCCATTGTTATCCCTCTTATGGAATAATCTTATTCGCCTTCAGGTAGCGCTCTTCCTCGGAGAACACACAGCCGCAGTATTTCTGCATATAGAACCCGTGCTCCCGGGCGAAATCCTGTCCCTCCCGGAACAGGGGCCGGAAGTCCTCATACAGGAACTTCACACCGTATTCGTCCGCGGCCCGCTGGGCCACCTCCATCATCAGGCCATGGTTCTGGTAGGGACTGATGAACAGACTGGAGGTAAAACCGTCA
Source organism: Candidatus Avilachnospira sp. (assembly GCA_045530865.1). Lineage (GTDB taxonomy): Bacteria > Bacillota > Clostridia > Oscillospirales > Oscillospiraceae > Avoscillospira. The sequence continues at coordinate 3,253 of JAZSCX010000109.1, read as the reverse complement.
AAGCCCTGTGCTTTGGCGGTTTTTGCCGTTTCATACAGCCGCATTTCGTAGCATTTGACGCACCGGTGGGCAATGTCCTCCGCCACTGTCCGGACAAAGGGCCGCAGGGCGTAGTCATTCTGCTCGATCAGCGGCACGCCGATCTCCTGCAGATACTCCCGCACCGTGTTCCGGCGGCTGCGGTACTCCGTAAAGGGGTGGATGTTGGGGTTGTACCAGTAGCCGGTGACCTCGTGGCCCCGCTCCTGCAGCAGTGCCAGCGGACGGTTGGCGCAGGGGGCGCAGCAGATGTGCAGCAGTACCTTCATAGCGGTCTCTCCCGTCTGGCCAGTGCGGAGGCGCGGGCAAATTTGCTCCGGTGCTCCTCCTGCAGGTCAAAGCGCTCCATCAGTTCTTCGGCAAAGGCGGCGGCGGTGTCGGCGTCGCCGGATTTCAGTTCGATCTCCACCTCGCAGAGGTTTTCTTCGTTGGCGCCGCCCACCAGCATGCCGATATCGCCGCAGAATTCACAGACCGTGCCGTCGGCAAAGGCCACATTGGCGGCTCTGCGGGTAAACTGCGCCGCGCAGACGGGGTACAGGGGCTCGCCGTCCAGAATCTCCGGCAGCTCCGCAGGCGCGCCCTGCTCCAGCAGCATGGGAATGGCCGCCTGAATGGTGGGCGCTTCGCACTCCCATTCGCCTCTGGCCTTGCCCTTGCCCGCGGCGGGAGTTTTCAGGGTTGCCACCAGACGGGCATTTTCCTGCCGCAGCCGCAATGTCCACTGCCGGGTCTGCAGCCGGTGATCGGGCGTATCGTAATAAATGGTTGCCATATGAATCAGGCGGTAGTTCTCCTTCCGCACCTCCGCGATCTGCGGGTCGAAGAGAATCTGCTCCAGCAGCGCCGGAGAGGACACCGCCAGCTTATATTCCAGTTCTATTCCCATGGGGTTCACTCCTCGTTTTTTTCTATATTGTAGCCTGTTTTGCAAAAATTCGCAACCCAACATTTCCCGTTCTATTTCCCGACAGGTTCCGCAGAGCCGCCATGGTAGACTGTTGCCAGCAAAACACGAAAGAGGGAAAGAAATGAAGGTGCGTATGCGGCCCGCAGTCTGGAAACAGCTGCGGCAGCGGTGGAACAGGCTCAGCGGGCGTCCGTGGGCAGAGACCATTTTGCGGACGGGAATTGCCATGGCGGCAGGGTTTGTGCTGGCGGGCGTGCGGGCAGGCGGCAGTTTTCTGCCCCTTTCGCTGTCACTGGCGGCTGTGCTGGGGCTGGGATTTCCGTCTTTTGGCGCCTATGTGGGCGGCTGCATGGGCTATGCCCTGTTTTTCGGCGCTCAAAAAGCCATGGAGCCCATGGCGGCGGGCCTGCTGGTAGAGGCCTGCCTGTGCATTTTCGGCGATCAGGAACCGGAGAAAAAACGCTGGTTTGCTCCGGCCGTTACCATGGTGTTTACGGCAGCCACCGGCGTGCTGTTTCTGCTGCAGAGCCGATTTTCCATGGAGCTGCTGGGCCGGTACGGCCTGCGGATCATGGCTGCCGGTGTGGGCGCCATGGTATTCCGGGCGGCGTTGGAGCCTGCGGGGCAAAAGGCCAGAATCCTGTGCTGGGCGCTGTTCTGCGGCGGCCTTTGCTCCCTTGCGCCGCTGGGGTTTCCCCTTGGGTTTCCCGCGGCCTGCACACTGGCGGCGGCTGCCGCCGCAACCCCTGCCGGACTGCTGACGGCGGCATTCTGCGGTCTGGCCCTGGATCTCAGCATGGGCAGCGGGTGTACGGCAGTGCTGATCCTTGCGGCACTGGCCTGCGGCAGAGTGCGCCACTGGGCCATGCGACTGGGGATCTGGTACATAGCCTTGACAGCTGCGGTGCTGCTGGTGGATGCTCCCCTGCTGCTGTTGGTGGCAGGGCTTCCCGGCGGGCTGCTGTCACCGCTGCTGCCGGTGGATGTGCTGTTCGGTCAGCCTGCCCGCCGTCTGCCTTCGACTGACCCCCGAATGGCACTGGCGGCAGGCCTGCTGCGGCGGATCTGCAGTTCCCTGTCTCTGATGCGGACAGACAAGCCCGATCCCGAGACCAACGCGGTATTTGATCAGGCGGCAGAGCGGGTTTGCAGGCTGTGCAGCCGCTGGGAGACCTGCTGGGAAGTGGAAACGGAAAAGACCTGCGAGGCTCTGAACCGGGCAGCGCCTGCCATGATGACCCGGGGAAAAGCCCTGCGGGAGGATCTGCCCCCGGCCTTTGTAGAGGACTGCCGCCATCTGGAAGGGTTCCTCAAGGCCATCAACCGAGAGCTGGAGGATCTGAGCTGCCGCCGCCAGTGCCGCCGCCGGCTGGCAGAGAGCCGCCTTGTCATCGCAAGGCAGTACCGGGTTTTGGCGGATGCCCTGTCCCGGCAGCAGCCTGCGGCGCCTGTATCCCTGCGGTTTCAGCCGGAACTGGGGTTCCGGAGTCAGGGCAGAGGGGCACAGCCCCTTTCCGGCGACAGGGGCGTGAGCTTCCGGCTGGGACATCGGTTTTATCTGCTGCTGTGCGACGGCATGGGCACCGGACAGGCCGCAGGAAGAGAAGCCGCCAACGCCATCGAACTGCTCCGGGTTCTGCTGCAATGCGGCGCAGAGCCGGCAGATGCCCTGCAGGTGCTCAATGGGATCTACATCCTGCGGGATGACGGCGGATTTTCCACGGTAGATCTGCTGCAGGCCGATTTGGTCACCGGCGAAGCGGAGCTGTTCAAATGGGGCGCTGCCCCATCGTATCTGAAGAAAAAGTCCGAGGTGGAAAAAATAGGGACAGCCTCGCTGCCGCCGGGACTGAGTGCAGGAGAGGAACACCAGCCGGCGGGAACGAAGCTGTCCCTGGCAAGAGGGGAAATGTTGGTGCTGGTCACAGACGGCGCCGGCGGAGAGGCGGCCGAGCGGTTTATCCGGCAATATGGCGGATCGTCGCCCAAAGAATTGGCCTCCGGCGTGGTCAGCTGCAGCAGTGTGCAGGGGGAGGATGATCGGACAGCAGCGGTGCTGGCACTGCGCCCTCGTCTCTCTGTTTGACATGATACCACAAGATATGGGAGTAATTTGTCGAAATCAACACAAGAAAACAGGTTTTTGCAAAAAAGCCTATATAGCGGGCGACCAATGTGTACAGTGTAGTAACATGGTATACAAGTGTGCAATGACATAGTATACAGTTTTACAGTAAAATAAAGGCATCAAAGAACACGAAAAAGGAGTGTTTTCGGATGCCGTGGGAGAGTAGAACTGTGGAA
>JAZSCX010000033.1:0-2342 GCA_045530865.1 Candidatus Avilachnospira sp. | reverse complement strand
TTCCACAGTTCTACTCTCCCACGGCATCCGAAAACACTCCTTTTTCGTGTTCTTTGATGCCTTTATTTTACTGTAAAACTGTATACTATGTCATTGCACACTTGTATACCATGTTACTACACTGTACACATTGGTCGCCCGGGGTGTCTGCACAAGTAAAACACCCCGGACAGCCGTCCGGGGTGCTGCATACTATATAATATTACGCGTTGATGTCGATGCCGGCCTTCTCCAGAATGACAGGCACGTTCTTCTCGGCGCCGATGGCCATGATATGTACGCCGTCGCACAGGTTCTGCGCCTTGATCTCGGCGATCATCTCGGCGGCCATCTCGATGCCCATCTTCATGGGCAGGCCCTTAATGCCCTTTTCCTTGCCTTCGGCAGCAGCAGCGGCCAGACGGTCGATCATGTGCTGAGGAACAGCGATACCGGGCACGTTTTCGTTCATGTACTTGGCCATGCCGGCGGCCTTCAGGGGGATGATGCCCGCCATGATGTGGGTCTTGATGCCGGCCTTGTCCACTTCGTCCATGAAGCGCTTGAAGTATTCCAGATCGAAGATGCCCTGGGTCTGGATGTACTTGGCGCCTGCATCGACCTTCTGTTTCAGCTTGTTGATCTGCAGGAACATGGGCTCGTAAACGGGAGTGACGCAAGCGCCCTTGTAGAACACGGGAGTGGCGGACTTGTCGGTGATCTCGCCGGAGTCCTTGTCCACGGTGTTGCCGCTCAGGGGGTTGCCGCCGCAGTCACGGCCGGTGGCTTCCATGGTGGAGAGCATGTTCAGGATGCCCACGGAATCCAGATCGTACACGGGCTTGGAGTTGGGGCAGTCACCCACGGTGGGATGGTCGCCGGTCAGCGCCAGCATGGTGTCGATGCCGAAGGAGTAGGCGGACAGCATTTCGGCCATGATGACCATTCTGCTGCGGTCGCGGCCGGTCATCTGGATGATGGGCTCGCAGCCGGCCTGCTTCAGCTTGATGCAAAGGCCCAGAGAGGTGGCCTTCATGGAAGCGGACTGCATAGCGGTGACGTTGATGCCGTGGACCTTGCCCTTCAGCAGCTCAGCGTCAGCCAGCTGGTGGGAGAAATCCCAACCCTTGGGAGGGGCCATTTCTGCGGTTACGCCGAATTTACCGGCTTCAAATGCTTCTTTCAACAGACTCATGACTCTTCCCCCTTACTTCTTAGCGCGAATGTTGATGGTTCTGGGATATGCCACGCTGGCGTAGCCCTTGTCCTCGCGGGTCTCGGACAGCTTATGCAGCTGGTTGGTGTCCTTCAGACGGTTGTAGATCAGGATCCATGCGCAGTCGTTCTCGGGATTGACTTCGCACTTGCCGTTCTTGGCACCGCCGCAGGGACCGTTGACCAGGCTCTTTGCGCAGCGGGAGATGGGGCACACGCCGCCGGTCTTGCCCAGCACGCAGTCGCCGCACAGATGACAGGCTTCCTCAAACAGACCCAGCTTCTTGGCTTCGCCCAGGAACATGGTGTTGTTGGAGGGGTAGACGGGGACGTTGATGTTGTTGGCAACGACCTGCACGCCGTCGCCGCAGGACATACCAATAACGCAGTCCAGATTCTGGTTCTGGAAGGGCTTCAGGGTGCCCTTGACGCCCAGATTCATGCAGCAGTACTCAGCAATGGCGGTGACCACAACGGTCTTGCCTTTGGATTCCAGGTATGCCTTCAGTTCGTTGACTTCCTTCTGACCGCCGGTGGCGCAGGCGGTAGCACAGCTGCTGCAGCCAACGATACCAATGCGCTTGGCGTCACCGACCATGGCCATCAGCTCTTCGATGGGTTTCTTTTGCGTGATAATCATAATTTGATCTCCTTTTCGATAAGTTGTCCGCAAAGGGGCACTCTATCAAATAGATACTTTTATACCAGTATAGAATACTCCAAATAAACCGGTAAATCAATACCAAAGGCATTTTTTTGTCAGAAATGTTGAAATAAGAACGGCGAACAGATATCTGTCATAAAACGGGGTAAAAAAGCCTCCCTCTGATGAGGGAGGTGGTGAGCGCAGGCGAACCGGAGGGAGAGACGATACAGCTTCTTAAGGCTCTTTTCTCTCCCTCAGTCGGCCTTAAGGCCGACAGCCCCCTCATCAGAGGAGGCCCTTATGCAGGCAGCAAAAAACTCCATTCGAAAGGGTGGAGTCCTCTGTGTTGGCGTTACCTATCTTCCCAGTTAGTACAAGGATCGTCGCTGCCGTTAAAAAGCATGCCAGTGGCATGCTTTAGGCAGAAAAAAGCCCCAACCTTTCGGTTGAGGCTTTGTGTTGGCGTTACCTATTTTCCCAGTCAGTCACCCAACAAGTATCG
>JAZSCX010000026.1:0-7708 GCA_045530865.1 Candidatus Avilachnospira sp. | reverse complement strand
TAAAAAGTCCCACCACCAACTGAAGTTGGCAGCGGGGCAAGTATGCGATAGAAATACGCTTCGGGAGCCTTAAGGCTCTGCTGGTATCAGCCCCTTATAGGGGCTGAGCAGGCCACCCGTTATACGGGTGGTCCTGACTGGGATTATTCTTCCTCAGCCTTCTTGGCCTCTTCAATGATCTTGGCCTGATTGATCTGGGGAACTTCTTCGTAGCGGACGAAGTTCATGGTGTAGAAGCCACGGCCCTGAGTCATGGAACGCAGGTCAATGGCGTAGGAGGACATTTCGCCCACGGGAACTTCGGCTTCGACAACCTGCAGGCCTTCGCCCACGGGGTTCATGCCCATAACACGGCCGCGGCGCTTGTTCAGGTCGCCGATGATATCGCCCATGTTGGCATCGGGAATGGTGACCTTCAGCTCAGCGATAGGCTCCAGCAGGGTGGGGCCGGCGGTGGGGATGCCTTCCTTGTAGGCGATACCGGCGGCAGTCTGGAATGCCATATCGGAGGAGTCAACGGGATGGTAGGAACCGAAGAACAGAGTGGCCTTCAGGAACACCATGGGATAACCGGCCAGAACGCCCTTGCCGATGCAGTTACGCAGACCCTTTTCGACGGAGGGGATGAAGTTCTTGGGCACGCAGCCGCCGACGGTCTCATCTTCAAAGATCATATCCTCGGTCTCGGACTGAGGCTGGAAGCGGATGTGAACGTCACCGAACTGGCCATGGCCGCCGGACTGTTTCTTGTGACGGCCGTGGATCTCGACCTTCTTCTTGATGGTTTCGCGGTAAGCGATCTTTGCGGGACGCAGCTCGGCTTCGACCTTGAACTTGTTGGCCAGCTTGGAGCAGATGACACCCAGATGGATATCGCCAACACCGGCGATGACCATTTCCTTGGTCTCGGTATCGGTGCCGTAGGTGAAGGAGCAGTCTTCTTCGTTCAGCTTGGTCAGACCGGCAGCGATCTTGTCTTCCTGACCCTTGACCTTGGCGTAGATGGCCATCTTGTAGCAGGGCTCAGCATACTCCATGCCCTTGATGGCAGTGGTCTTGCCGGCCAGACCCAGGGTATCGCCGGTCTTGACAGAGCCCAGCTTGGTGACAACGCCGATGTCGCCGCAGGCGATCCTGGCAGTCTTGGTCTGGTTCTTGCCCTTGGCAAAGAAGATGTTGGACAGCTTTTCAGCGCCACCGGTACGGGCATTGACAACAGCCATGCCTTCGGTGATATCGCCGGAAATGACCTTGAAGAAGGAATTCTTGCCGAACTGGTCGGCAGTGGTCTTGTAAACGAATGCCATGGGGGAACCGGCGGGATCCAGCTTCATTTCGCCGCCCTCTTCGGTTTCCAGAGCGAGGCCTTCCAGAGGATTGGGGCAGAACTTCACGATGTATTCCATCAGGCGCTGGCTGCCGTAGCCGCCCAGTGCGCTGCCTGCGAACGCAGGAGTGATGGCACGCTGCATCATGCCGTCCTTGACGCCCTTGACCAGTTCTTCCATGGTGAAAGGCTCTTCCATGAAGAACTTCTCCATCAGCTCTTCGTCAGTCTCAGCGACTTGCTCGGACAGCTCCATCAGATACTCTTCGCAGCGCTCTTCTGCTTCGGGAGTCAGGGCGCATTCCTTACCCTGGGTATCCTTGGCGGTCTTGCTCAGCAGATCGACCAGACCCACGACCTTCTCACCCTTCATCATGGGGAAGACCAGAGGAACGACGGAGTTGCCGAACTGGGCGCGCAGATCGTCAACGACCTTGAAGTAGTTGGCATGATCTTCGTCCATCTTGGAGACGTAGAACATGGTGGGCTTGTTGGCGTCCTTCAGGGACTTCCAGGCCTTCTCGGTGCCGACAGCGATTCCGCCCTTGCCGGACAGAACGATCAGACCGGCGTCAGCCACACGCAGGGACTGCACGATCTCACCGGCAAAGTCAAAAACGCCGGGGTTATCGAGAACGTTGATCTTGGTCTTTTCAAACTCCACAGGGATCAGAGAGGTGGAGATAGAGTTCTGGCGCTTGATCTCTTCGGGATCGAAGTCGGAAACGGTATTGCCGTCGGCAATGGAGCCCAGACGGTCGGAACCATGGGTCAGATACAGCATATCCTCAGCCAGCATGGTCTTGCCATCGCCGCCATGTCCCAGCAGTGCAATGTTACGAATGTCCTTAGCAGTGTAGCTCATACGTTTTTGTACTCCTTTCATTTGGGCCGGAAAGGAACAAAAATCGGCCCGGGGCGCGGTATTCCGATTTACCGCCTAACTTAATTGATTATAATTCAAATACAAGCTGAATGCAATTACAATCTTTTCATTCCGGCAAAAACTTTTCATTTTTGTAGCATTTGGTGAAAAAAAGCAGGATTATTTTATCAGCTTTTCCCAGCCATACCAGTAATCAGCAGATTGGGCAGCAGCCACAGCAGCTGATACAGCAGCAGATTGGATGCCGAAGCAGCCGTTTCTGCCCCCAGATACGCCAGCAGCGCCAGCAGGCAGATGCCCAGAATGCCGCAGAGCAGAGTGATCATCATGGCTGCCCGAACCGTCCGCCGCAGATGGCGGCCGCCAGTGACCGCCGCGGCAAAGCTGCCGAAGCTGCCCCGGTCCATCAATGCGCCCTGTCTGCCGTTTGCTCCGGCCTCCGGGGCGGACAGCTGTACCCGCTCCGCCACCACCGGATATTCCAGCCGGTCCACAGAGACCTTGTAGCGTTTTTTCACAAGTCCCGGCGTGATCATAAAATCGCGGGTAGCCAGCACCGGCGTCAGACCGGCGCTGTGCAGTACATTCTGCAGGCCGGTTCTGGTGGTCGCCATGGGGGTATAGGTCAGGGCAAAGACGCCTGTGAGCTCCTTATTGACGGAGATATACACCGCCGACTGCACCCGGGTGCCGCCGGGGATCTGCACGCCCATGAGCCGCATAAAGGCCAGGCTGCCCAGCAGCACCACATCGCCGCGGATCTCGGCGCCGAGGCCGCCGCCCTCATACTGCCGGAAGGTATCCACCGTGTAGCGGCGCGCGTTTTCGTTCTTGACCACTTCTTCAAACAGCGGCAGCAGTCCGCTGCCAGCGGCTTCCAGTACCGCAGCCGCATAGCCCACCACCTGCCGCACCGGCAGGTCGGAATACATCTTCATGCCGTTCATGGCAATGCTGGACGGCGGGAACAGGTCGTTGTCGGTGATGATCATGCCGCCCTCGCCGCTGAGAATCTTGGCGCCCCGCCAGCCGCAGATAGCAACGCCGACCCGGTTGAGCCGCTTTGCCAGAATACTGAAGGGACGGCTGCAGCACAAAAAGCCGCCCACAGGCACCGCCGCACCCAGCAGAGCGGCCCACGCCCACAGGAAGCTGCCGCTGCCCCTGGCAGCAGCCAATCCCGCCAGCACCAGAGTCAGCACGCCTGCCACCGGCGCATAGATCCGCATGGCCTTCTTGGACGCATCGGGTGTTTCCAGCATGGCGGTGAAGTCCTCCAGACTGCCCTCCTGCCGGAAGATGCAGTCCAGATCCCGCCACGCCTTTTCTTCCTTCACGGCGGCGCAGGGGGATTTCATGGAAAGCACCGTTTTCAGAGTGCGCCATTTTGCCTTTTTCTCCAGACTCATGCTGCGAAGCGCAACCAGCACAGACAGCGAGCACACCGTACAGAACGGGATTCTCCCCGCAGGAATGGCGGCAAAGGAGTCCAGTGCCGTCACCACCACGCTCAACACCAGCAGAGAAGACAGATCAAAGCGCATTTTCAGTGCCTGATAGACGCCCTTGATCAGAACATCCACGGAAAGCAGGCTCTGTCCCAGCAGAACTGCCAGCATCATCACGGAGAACAGCTTGCTCTTGCCGGTCAGATCCACCGGCCCCACGGGAAACGCCGACAGAACCAGCAGCATCCCGGAAAACAGGGTCATCAGACCGCTCAGCAGCAGCCGAATCCGCAGGGTACCGGCTCTGGCGTAGGCGTCACAGGCCTCCTCCGGCGAAGGGTAGGTGGCGTCCGGTTCATCCCACCATGCCGCCCGCCGGGCAGCCCGCATGGCTTTTCTCCGCTGGGAGTTGAGACGCTGCAGCCGTTTGGCTTCCCGCTGCCGGGCCTTGCGGTTCTCCCGCAGCTGTTCCCGGTCCACGATTTCCGGCTCCTCCGGCATTTCCACCGGTTCGGCTTTGGCAGGCGGTTCCGGTTCCGGCGTTTCTCCAACAGGCGCAAAGCGCACCGTATCTCCGGAGAGCATCAGCGGTGATACCGGCGGCTTCTCCTGCTTTTCCGATGCCGCTACACGCATGATCTCGCTTTCAGGCGGTGTTTCCGGTTCGGAACACGGCTCCGGAACCGCAATGGGCGCAGGGTCTTCCTCCGGCTCTTCCGGCTTTGTCCACCCACCGAACTCCCGCAGGATATCCTCCAGAGAGAACTGCTCCTCAGCAGGAACTTCCTTATTCAATTGCAGTTCCAAATCTCTCTGTTCGTCCATGGCTTACCTCTTTTGTACCCGTAGGGCGGCCAGACCCTTGGCCGCCGCCATTTCAATCCGTCGCCTTCGGCGATACCTTCATTGTCAAATGTCCATTGTCAATTATTTCTCTGTCTCACTGCCTCATACAGCAAAATGGATGCCGCCGCAGAGGCATTCAGGGAGGAAATATTCCCCTTCATGGGGATTCTCACCAACTGGTCGCAGCTTTCCGCCACCAGACGGCTCATGCCCTGACCCTCGTTGCCGATGACAATGGCAGCGGAGCCCTTCAGATCGGCATGGTAGAGATCCACTTCGCCGTCAGCCGCCGTGCCGTAGACCCACACACCGGCCTTTTTCAGATCCCGGATGGTGTTGGCCATGTTGCTGACTCTGGCAACAGGCATGTACTCCACCGCACCGGCGGAGGTCTTGGACACCACAGCCGTCAGACCCACGCTGCGGCGCTTGGGGATGATGACCCCGTGAGCGCCGGCACATTCGGCAGTCCGCATAATGGCGCCCAGATTGTGGGGATCACTGAGTTCATCACAGAGCACGATCAGCGGTGCTTCGCCTTTTTCCGCGGCACGATTCAGAATTTCTTCCACCGTGGCGTATTCTTTTGCAGCAACCTGCGCCATAATACCCTGATGGGCACCGGTGGGACTCATCAGATCCAGCTTGCGGCGGTCGGTGCTGACCACTACCGCACCCGCCTCCTTGGCCTGTGCAGCCAGTCTTGCCAGTGCCTTGTCCGTCTCACCGGCAGCCACGAACACCTTATCGATGGTGCGTCCGGATTTCAGAGCCTCCGTCAGGGCGTTGCGGCCCTCGATCATATCTTCTGCCAGCTCCCGGCGTTCCTCCCGCTGATCGCGGAAGTCCCGTTTGCCGGGGCGGCCGTTTCTTTTTTCGTCCATTGTATTCCACTCCATATTTCTATCGATAACATACCAGTATATATTATAACAGGAATCGCATTTGGTTACAAGCCATAGCCGTCAAAATTTGCCGAAAAAGCATTTTCCCTCATTCATAGAAAATTTACAGCTGTGTCCCTGCTTCGCCTTGTCAGTCCCTGTTTTATATGTTAAAATTATAAAGATTCCAAAATACAGTCACCCATTCGGGTTCAGCATAAAGGAGGCCAAGCCTTGAGCAACGAAAAAAAGCCCTATGATCCCAGAGATCACCAACCCAAAAAGGATCCCAATTCCAAGCGTCCCAAAAGCATTCTTGTGCTGATCGCTGCGGCGCTTGCGTTCACGGTGATCATCAATCTGATCTACAGCGCCGTCACCAGCGCCTATCTGCAGAAAATCAACTTCACCGAATTCGAGGATATGATCGCCCAGTCTCAGGTAGCGGAGGTGATCGTCCACCCTGACCGCTATGTGATCCTCACAAAAGAGGAGGCTGCCAAGGAAGAGAGTCAGCAGATCCGCTACTATACCGGCCGCGCCGATGAGATCACCCACAGTGAAGTGATGGATGCGCTCCGGGAGGCCGATGCCACTACCGATAACTATATTCAGGAGGAAATGAACCCCTTTCTGAGCTTCATCGTGTCCTTCCTGCTTCCCTTTATCGGCATCTACCTGCTGTTCTCCCTGCTGATGAACACCATGAGCAAGCGCATGGATGGCGGCGGTATCGGCGGTATGGGTCAGAGCAAGGCCAAGGTCTATATGGAAAAGGAGACCGGCGTGACCTTTGCCGATGTGGCAGGTCAGGATGAGGCCAAGGAATCTCTGGTGGAGATCATCGATTTCCTCCACAATCCGGGCAAATACACCTCCATCGGCGCTAAACTGCCCAAGGGCGCCCTGCTGGTAGGCTCGCCCGGTACCGGCAAGACCCTGCTGGCCAAGGCCGTGGCAGGCGAAGCCAAGGTTCCCTTCTTCTCCATTTCCGGCTCCGATTTCGTGGAGATGTTCGTGGGCGTCGGCGCCAGCCGCGTCCGCGACCTGTTCAAGCAGGCCGCCAAAGTGGCCCCCGCCATCGTCTTTATCGATGAGATCGACGCCATCGGCCGCACCAGAGACTCCCGCTTCGGCGGCAACGATGAACGGGAGCAGACCCTCAACCAGCTGCTGGCAGAGCTGGACGGCTTCGATTCCAGCAAGGGTGTGGTCATTCTGGCCGCCACCAACCGTCCCGAAATTCTGGATAAGGCCCTGCTGCGTCCCGGACGGTTTGACCGCCGCATCGAAGTGGACCGTCCCAATCTGGCAGGCCGCCTGCAGACCCTGAAGGTTCACACCAAGAATATCCGTCTGGCCGAGGATGTGGATCTGCAGAAGATCGCGCAGGCCACCGCCGGCGCCGTGGGCGCCGATCTGGCCAATCTGGTCAACGAAGCCGCCCTCCGTGCCGTCCGTAAGGGCCGCAAGGCCGTCAATCAGGAGGATCTGCTGGTCTCCTTTGAGGTGGTCATCGCCGGTACGGAAAAGAAAGGCACTGTCCTGACGGATACGGAAAAGCGCATGGTTGCCTATCATGAGGTCGGTCACGCGCTGGTTTCCGCTCTGCAGAAGCACTCCATGCCCGTCACCAAGATCACCATCGTCCCCCATACCTCCGGTGCACTGGGTTACACCCTGCATATGCCGGAGGAGGAAAAGTTCCTCTCCTCCCGGGAGGAGCTGCTGACTGAGTTGGAAACCCTGCTGGCAGGCCGTGCCGCCGAGCAGATCGTGTTCGGTTCCATGACCACCGGTGCTGCCAACGACATCGAGCGAGCCACCGAACTGGCGCGCCGCATGATTACCCAGTACGGCATGAGCGAGAAGTTCGGTCTCATGGCCCTTTCCACCGTGTCTAACCCCTATCTGGACGGCTCCACCATGATGAACTGTGCCGATGTGACCGCCTCTCTGGCAGATGAGGAGATCAAGCTGCTTCTGGCCCGCTGCTATGAAAAAGCCTGCAGCATTCTGCGGGAAAACCGGGCGGTGCTGGATGAGATCGCCCTGTTCCTGCTGCAGAAGGAAACCATCTCCGGTGACGACCTGATGGCCTACGTCAACGCCGACAAAACAGGTCTCGATCCCCCCGCCGATGAACAGGCTGAATAAGAAAAAGCAGAGTATCAGATGAACTGAACCAGTAAAACTGGACAATAGACAAAAAGCCCCCTGATGTAGGATAATAACTACATCAGGGGGTGTTGTTATGTCAGGAAAGAAAGGGCAAAAGCATTATCCAGAAGCAATACAAAAAGAGGTATTGCGGCGG
>JAZSCX010000063.1:0-7095 GCA_045530865.1 Candidatus Avilachnospira sp. | reverse complement strand
CGCCAAGAAGGTCGGTCAGGAGATCAATCTGAAATATATTCTGGATACCCGTGATTTCCCCGGTAATCCCTTTGAAGACAAGGTCATCCACGATTTCACCGTCATCGAGCAGGACCCGGAGGTCCAGCTGGTGTCCGAGTGCATCGGCGGCGCCACCATTGCGTATGAATTTGTCAAGCGCTGCCTGCAGGCCGGCAAGCATGTCGCCACCTCCAATAAGGAACTGGTGGCCACTAAGGGCTATGAGCTGCTGCAGATCGCCAAGGAAAAGAACGTCAACTTCCTGTTCGAAGCCTCCGTCGGCGGCGGCATTCCCGTTCTGCGCCCCCTGTACTTCGATCTGGCAGGCAATGAGATCTCCGAGGTCGCCGGTATCCTCAACGGTACCACCAACTACATCCTCACCAAGATGTTCACCGAGGGCGCTGCCTTCGAAGATGTCCTGAAGGACGCACAGGCCAAGGGCTATGCCGAGGCCAATCCCGCAGCCGATGTGGAGGGTCTGGACGCCTGCCGCAAGGTCTGCATCCTGACGGCGCTGGCCTTCGGCACCCATGCCTATCCCGCCATGGTTCCCACCCAGGGCATCACCTCCATCACGGAGACCGATGTGGCTGTGGCAGCCGCCGGCAACATGAAGATCAAGCTGCTGGGCCGCACCATGAAAACGGCGGACGGTAAGATCTGCGCCTATGTGGCGCCCCACTATATCCCCATGAGCTGCCAGCTGGCCCATGTGGATGATGTATTCAACGCCCTGCTGGTTCGCGGCAACGCTGTCAACGAGGCCATGTTCTACGGCCCCGGCGCAGGCAAGCTGCCCACCGCCAGTGCTGTGGTCGGTGACCTGATCGACGCCGCATGGCATATGAACGAGCGCAGACCGCTGGCATGGGACGATGCCTGCGAAGCCGCCATGATGGATGTGAAGGAGCTGGCCCTGCCCTATGTGGTCCGCACCGATGCTCCCCAGGCCGATGTGGAAGCCAAGCTGGGCGCAGCCACCAAGCTGGGCGCCGACGGCTACCTGCTGGCAGAGCCCAAGACGCTGGCGGAGATCGAAGCTGCCGGTCTGCAGCTGACTGCAGTCCGCCCGGTATTCCAATAATTTTGAGTTCCAATCCCCAAGGAGGAAACATATATGGCATTGATCGTAAAAAAATTCGGCGGCAGCTCTGTTGCTGACGCCAAAAAGATCCAGAATGTCTGCAATGTCATTGCCAAAACCTATGATGAAGGCAATGATGTGGTGGTGGTGCTCTCCGCGCAGGGCGATACCACGGATGATCTGATCGAAAAGGCAATGGAAATCAACCCCAAGGCCTCCAAGCGCGAGATGGATATGCTGCTTTCCACCGGTGAGCAGATCTCCATTTCTCTGGCAGCCATGTGTCTGGAGAAGATGGGCTACCCCGTCATCAGTCTCACCGGCTGGCAGGTTGGTATGCAGACCAACTCCGAATATTCCGCAGCCCGCATCCGTAAGGTAGAGGGCAGCCGGATCCGCAAGGAGCTGGATAAGCACCGCATCGTGCTGGTGGCAGGCTTCCAGGGCATCAACAAGTTTGGTGACGTGACCACCCTGGGCCGCGGCGGCTCTGATACCTCTGCAGTGGCGCTGGCAGTGGCTCTGAAGGCAGACCTGTGCCAGATCTACACCGATGTGGACGGCGTCTACACCACCGACCCCAGAATCTGCGCCAACGCCCAGAAGCTGGATGAAATTACGTATGATGAGATGCTGGAACTGGCATCTCTGGGTGCACAGGTGCTCCATAATCGTTCCGTGGAGCTGGCCAAGTGCTATGGCATTGAGCTGGAAGTGCTCTCCAGCTTCTCCGGTAACCCCGGTACCATCGTCAAGGAGGTTGTTAAAGTGGAAAAAACATATATCAGCGGTGTTGCTCAGGATAAGAAAATCGCCCGGATCGCTCTGGTGGGTCTGGAAGATACCCCCGGCGTGGCCTATAAGGTGTTCAGCCTGCTGGCAAAGCACAAGGTCAATGTGGATATCATTCTGCAGTCCATCGGCCGCAACGATACCAAGGATATTTCCTTCACCATTGGTGAGAAGGATGAGGAGACCTGTGTCAATGTCCTGAATGAGAACAAGGAAATGCTGGGCTTTGATCATATCAACGTTTCCACCGACATCGCCAAGGTGTCCATCGTCGGCTCCGGCATGGTCAACAACGCCGGTGTGGCTGCCCAGATGTTCGAGGCCCTGTACAAGAGCCGCATCAACATCCATATGATCTCCACTTCCGAGATCAAGATCTCTGTCCTCATCGATAAGTGCGACAGCGAGAAGGCCATCCGCGCCATCCACGATCAGTTCTTTGATTAATATTCTATCACAAAGCCCGTTTGCTCCGGCAAACGGGCTATTTAAATGGACAATGATGGTATCGCCTGACGGCGATGATTGAAACAGTAGGGCGCGACGACCTCGGCGCGCCGTTTGCAGGCACCATCCATGATATTCGTAGGGAACGCATTTACGCGCCTCATGCAGGCCGGTGCTATCCCCGTGTTCTGCGACCTGACCGAGGATCACACCATCGACCCCGATGACATCGAGCGCAAGATCACCGACAAGACCAACGGATCGTCTGCGTCCACCTGTACGGCGTGGTCTGCGACATGGGCCGCATCATGGACATCGCCAAGAAGCACAACCTGTACGTGGTCGAAAACTGCGCACAGTGCATCGGCGGCAAGTATAACGGCAAGATGATCGGTACCATCGGCAATGCCGGCTGATTCTCCTTCTGCCAGTCCAAGCATTTCACCACCGGCGGCGAAGGCGTCATGGTGCTGACCATGGACGAGGATCTGGGCTGGGAGTGCCGCTCCTTCCGCGACCACGGCTACGATGTCAAGGCCAGAATGAACATGCTGGCCCTGGAAGAGGCTCTGCCCTACATCCATACCCGCATCGGCTTCAACTACCGCACGACCGAGATCCAGTCTGCATTCGGTATCAACGAGCTGGCCCGTTTCGACGACTGGAACCTGGCCCACCATTTCGAGTACGCCAAGATGTACGATGAGCAGCTGGGCGGCCTGAAGGGCGTTGCAAAACTGCCCGTGAACACCGAAGAGCGCAAGAACGCTTACTGGTGGTATCCTGTCACTCTGGATCTGGACGCTCTGGCCATCACGGCTCCCGAGTTCGTCAAGGAAATGAAGGCCAGCAAGATCCCCTGCTACGGTATCCAGTGGCCCGAAGCTTACGAAGAGCGCTCCTACAAGGAAATGAACGGCTTCGGCACTGCCAAGTTCCCCTTCAACTCCAAGGAGTACAACCCCAAGTGCATAAACTACGAAGGCGTTCTGTGCCCCGTGGCAAAGTCCCTGCGTGCCCGCACCGTCAACCTGTTCCTGCATCCCACCTGGGAGAAGGAGCATATCCAGAGAGTGATCGACACCTTCGTGGCGATCCACAACGCACATCTGAAGTAAGATGCTTAACCCCCGGGCCTGATCTCAGCCCGGGGGTTCTCTGTGGTTCGGCTGCAAAAAAGCCTCCCTCTGATGAGGGAGGTGGCAAAAATCTTTGATTTTTGACGGAGGGAGAGAAACAAGAAGAAAAACCTCGTCCCGGCATTCCGTCAGTCACAAAAAAGAGACGCCGGATGGCGTCTCTTTTTGCAGCAATATCAGTTGGTATCGGGGCACAGGGGGCCTGCCAGCTCTTCCATGAAGAACAGCTTGCCGGGCATGGTGGGGATGCGGCTGGAGGTGATGGCCTTCGTGGGGCCGTGACGCAGGGTCATCCAGAAGCTCATGCCCTGCCACTGCATGCCGCGGGACAGCACGCCGTCGGCGCCGCCGATGCAGTAATCGGAACCGAAGATGATCTTGGGGCCGATGGTGTTGGCGAAGCAGGGGATCAGAGGCCAGGAGGAGCGGAAAGAGGTGATGGCGTTCTGCTCAATGGTGAAGGGGTGCAGGTTGGCGCCGATGCGGTGGGAAGCTTCCAGCCACTCTTCCTCGGTGGCGTACTCGGTGGCGAAGTGGGGCTCCCAGAAAGCAATATGGCACATCCGGCCGATGCCGTAGACCATGACCTGCTTGGCGCCTTCGGCCTTCAGGGCAGTGATCTTTTCCATGTAAGTAGGCAGGTTTTCCTTGGTGGCAAAGTTTCTCTGGTTTTCGGGAACAGTCAGTTCGCCCAGAGGGCCGTAGAAGGCTTCGGTCATGGCGTTCTGGAAAGCGGCGGGATCGGAGCCGGGCAGCGTGTTGCCTTCGGAGTCGGGCCATTCGTCCATGTTGAAGCCATAGACGTGCTTGCAGTCGATATTCAGCTGCTTCAGGAAGTAAACAGCCCACTTGTACATACCCATGGGGCCGACGGGCAGGATCAGGATCAGTTTGCGGCCTTCTTCCTTGGTCTGCTTGATCTGCATGGCGATCTCAAAGCCCATGTAAGCGCCGAACTCTTCCAGATTGGTGCACTTGACAGGGGTGAAGTCCTTGTTCCAGAAGTCCTGACGGTCGCAGACGGTGGCAGGATCGTTGGAAACGCACTCCAGAATCTTGGCGATGTCCCAGCCCTCAGGCAGGATCTGAGAGAAATAGGAGCCCTTCAGGGTGTCGAGCATGTTCATAAAGAATAACCTCCTTGAAAATCCGGTCGGCCTCCGCCGACTGTTTTGATATTCTAACTAGACAATACCATATTCAAAAAGCAGTGTCAAATGCATTTGCTTTTTGTCCGGGGAATTATTCTCCCAGCACCATCTTGCCGAAATCCTTCGGCACATGGAAGGCGGGTTCGGGAGAGGTGCAGGGGTTCCAGGACATAAAATGCTTCTGTACCGTCAGGTCGCCGCACTTAAAGCAGTTGGCGTAGAGGGTTCTGCCGGGGGTCAGCGCATAGCCGGGGAAGAACACCTGCAGGAAGGACAGGGGGATGGTATAGAAGATCTCCCAGCCGTCGTCCAGCATCCGGGTCTCTTTCTGCAGTTGGGGAGCCAGACGGCAGGAGTTGGGCAGATTGTAGCAAAGACCCACATAGGTGAAGCCCAAAGGGTTCATTTCAAAGTTAAAATACCGGGGATCGTTCTCGTCGGGACGGAAGAAGAACTCCATACAGCTGTCCTTGCAGACCATGGCCAGAGGGCCGCGTTCTTCGGCGCGGATGTGGTCTTCCCGGCTGCGCATATGAACGTACAGGCCGTTTTCATCATAGCAGATCTGGGCGCAGGTTTCGATATCTACCGACTCCAGCCAGTTGTGCACATCCACCTGCAGGGTGGGAACAGCGCTCCAGTCCGGCTGACCGGAAACACGGGTGATGGTATATTCTTTCATAAAAAGTCTCCTTATCGGCGCACGGATTTGGAATATTCCGAAAGTGTCATGCCGGTTTGCTTTTTGAACAGGGTGGAGAAATAATAGATGTTGTCATAGCCCACAGCCATGGCGATCTGGGTGAAGTTCAGATTGCCCTCCTGAATCATCCGCTTGGCCTCACCGATGCGGAAATCGGTCAGGTAGGAGATGACAGTGGTGCCGGTCTGCTCCTTAAAGATCCGCTTCAGCTGGGTGACGGAAATGCTCTGGCGGACCGCCAGCATTTCCAGTGTGATTCGGTCGCCGTAGTGCTCGTGGAGATAGTCCTGCACCTCGCGCACCGCCCGGGCATGGTGATGCAGCTGACTGGGGGAGATGATGCGGCTGTCATACCGAATGAAGTCATCGCGGCGGTAGATCAGAATCAGCAGCATTTCCAGTGTGCTTTTGATGATCTGTTCACTGGCAAAGGGGGCATCCTCCCGCAGAAACAGATCAAAGGAAGGAGCCACGTTTTCCACGGAAACATAGGCGGTTTCTGCTTCTTTCACGATCTGGGAGAGGAAGTTTTTTTCCTGCTGGTTCAGCAGAAGGATCTTCCGCTCAAAGGTTTTCATCACCGGACTGTCGCAGCAGAAGGAGATCACAATGATATTGACGGGCTTGTAGTCATAGATCTCCAGTGCATGGATCTCGTTGGGGCGGTGGAACACCAGCTCACCGGCCTTCAGCAGATGGCGCTCGCCGTCAGCGGTCGTTACCAGCTCACCCTTGTCCACATAGACCAGCTCCCAGAAATCATGACATTCCAGAGTATCCCGGTAGTTTTTCGGCAGCTTATAATAGGAGACATTGACCAGACCGGTGACCGCCACTTCTGTATTCAAATGATGGATATTATACTTCTTCATCGATATCACCAAAGAAAAGATGTCTCATTTTATAAAAACAACGACCAAAAACATATGGAAAAATTTCTGATTTTGATTTATGATAAGTATAATGAAATTATACTTCATTTTTCTCTTTTTGTAAATAGCGGTTTGTACATGGGCCGAAAATAAAAAATAGGAGGAACAAGTTATGAGAGTTTTGGCAGTTGGTTGTCACCCCGATGATCTGGAGATCGCCTGCGGCGGTACCCTGCGGAAGTATGTGGAACAGGGCGCGGAAGTATATATGTGCCATGTAGCCAATGGCGACCAGGGCCATGTGGTCATCGAGCCGCAGGAACTGGCGGCAGTTCGCACCCTTGAGGCGGAAAACGCCGGTAAGATCATCGGCGCCAAGCAGGTGTTCAATCTGGACGTCAGCGACCTGCAGGTCAACAGCCACGATCTGGACGTGATGGACGCCATGGCGGATATTGTCCGCTTCACCCGTCCCGATGTGATCATCACCCACAATGACGATGATTATATGCTGGATCACAAGGAGACCAGTGTCATTGCCACCAACGGCAGCTTCTGCTCTGGTATCAGCCACCGTCCCAGAAAGTATGATGCCTTCTCCAGCTTTATCCCCGTGTTCTTTATGGATACGCTGGCAGGCGTGGGCTTCCAGCCCACCCACTATGTGGATATCACCAACCAGATCGATACCAAGATCCGTGCGCTGGAGTGCCACGAATCTCAGCTGAAGTGGATGCTGGAGCATGACAACATCGACTTTGCGGACATGGTGCGTACCTGCTCCAAGTACCGTGGCTATCAATGCGGTGTGGCCTATGCGGAAGGCTTCCGTCCCTACAATGTCTATCCCCGGTACAGCACGAAGAATCTGCTGCCCGATTAA
>JAZSCX010000071.1:0-7489 GCA_045530865.1 Candidatus Avilachnospira sp. | reverse complement strand
TGGTCTCCATACCCACCTGCCAGCCGGTCAGGCTGATGACGGGATAACCCATCTTTTCCATACACATGGCCGCCAGTGCAATGGAGATCTGCTCACCGGTGGACAGCAGCATATCCATTTCACGCTTGGAGCCGTTGGGGTTGATCTCCATTGCCTTTTCGATCAGATCATCGGTGGTATCACCCTGCGCCGACAGAACCACGACCACATCGTTGCCTGCATCATAGGTTCTGGTGATGATATTGCAGACGTTCTGGATCTTCTGTGCGTTGGCAACAGAGCTGCCGCCGAATTTTTGTACGATCAATGCCATAGTCAGTTTTCCTCCTTCGGATCATTCAAATACAGGCCGCACAGCCTTCAGCTGCAGGCCGGACGCCTCAATTGCCCGGCGCGTCATGGGCTGCAGCTTCCAGCCGTCCTGTCCCATGGGCTCCGCAGCGCCCAATGCAGCCGCCACCTGTTCGGCGGAAGCATCGGTACGGATCACATAGGGCAGTGCCAATTCTTCTACAGACAGCATATGTTCTGGACAGGCATCTGTCCAATCCAGATCCCGCCGCTGCTCCAGATGCCAGACGGCGTCAATGGCGTCGCCCACCACAGCGCTGGCCGTGGGCAGCTTGCCTGCGCCGGGGCCGTAGAACATGGCCTCGCCGATGGCATTGCCGCGGATCAGGATGCCGTTGAACACATCGTCCACATGGGCCAGCTGGCAGGACATAGGCACATAGTGGGGTGCCACAAAGGCGCAAACCTTGCCGTTTTCCGTTTTGATGGTTCTGCCCAGCAGCTTCAGCTTCATACCACCTGCAGCTGCCACCGCCACATCCTCCTCGGTAATGGAGGTAATGCCTTCTGTGGTCACCTGATCGGGATAGACATGGAAGCCGTAAGCCAGTGCAGACAGGATGCAGACCTTGCGGCAGGCGTCCAGACCTTCCACATCGGCTGCGGGATTGGCCTCGGCGTAGCCCTTGGCCTGTGCATCCTTCAGCACATCGTCAAAGGCAGCGCCCTCGGTAAACATCTTGGTAAGAATATAGTTGGTGGTGCCGTTGAGAATACCGGCAACCTCGGACATCTCGTTGCCCGCCAGATCGAAGTACAGAGGCCGCAGGACGGGGATACCGCCGCCGACAGAGGCTTCAAACAGGAAGTTGACGTTCTTTTCTTTGGCGATCTGCAGCAGTTCATAGCCCTTGGTGGCCACCAGCTCCTTGTTGGAGGTAGCGACGTGCTTGCCGGCCTGCAGGCAGCGCTTGACAAATTCATAGGCGATGGTGGCGCCGCCGATGCACTCCGCCACCAGCTGCACGGAAGCGTCCTGCTCCACCACGGAGAAATCATGGATGATCCGATCCACAAAGGGGCTGTCGGGGAACTCGCGGGTATCCACGATGTACTTCACATTGACTTCCTGACCGACCTTCTTGGCGATCAGTTCTTTATTCATGGTCAGAACCTCGACAACACCGCTGCCGACGGTACCGAAACCCAATACTGCTGCATTGATCATTTCTTTTTCCTCCAATTTCTTATGTGTTTGCGCCTTCATAAATGGCACGGATAGCATCGGCATTCAGCACCTTGAACGAACCGATGGATCTGGAATAGTCATAGCTGCAAAGAGCCGTCAGCGCTTCGATTTCTTCCTCCGGCAGCTTGCCGAAGCCCAGCTGAGAAACACCTACGGGCATATCCAGCTTTTGGAAGTAGGCCACCTGCTTTTCAATGCCGAGCAGGGCTGCCTGCCGGTCATCCGGCTCCTGCACACCCCAGACATTTCTGGCAAAGCGGGCGAAACGGCTGTAATTGTCGGCATTTGCCACGGTCTTTGCCCAGCTGCCCCAGACCGCCGAAAGGCTGGCGCCGTGGGCCACATCGTACTTGGCGCTGAGGGCGTGGCCCAGCTGGTGGACGGCAAAATCCTTCCGTCCGCCAAGGCCGGTGAGACCGTTGTGGCTCAGGCTGCCGCACCACATGATCTCGCTCATGGCATGGGGATCGGCGGGATTTTCCACGGCAGTCAGGCCGTTGTCGATGACCACCCGCAGCAGAGCTTCCGCCATGGCATCCGAAATTTCATTGTCGGGAACGGGATTGAAGTACCGGTCCAGCGTGTGCATCAGAATATCCGTCACACCGCAGGCCACCTGATACCGTGGCAGGGTTGCCGCCAGTCCGGGATCCAGCACCGCAAAGGCGGGTCGGTTGAGATCGGTGGAAAGGCCGCGCTTAGAGCAATTCTCCTCGTCGGTCAGCACCGCGGAGTCGCTGGTCTCGCTGCCCGCGGCGGGAATGGTCAGTACCACGCCCACAGGCAGGGTCTTTTCCAACGCCGCTTTTCTGATCCAGAAGTCCCAGATATCCGTTTCCGGATTGGCTGTGCCGTGGGCAATGGCCTTGGCAGTATCGATGACGCTGCCGCCGCCCACTGCCAGCAGGAAGTCCGCGCCGAAGGCCATGGCCTTCTTCACGCCCTCTCTTGCATGGGCCAAACGGGGATTGGGCTGTACGCCGCCGAAGGTCTCATAGGCGATTCCGGCTTTCTGCAGCTGCCCACAGATTCGATCCAGCAGTCCGGAACGGACAGCGCTGCCGCCGCCATAGACCACCAGCACCCGGCTGCCGCCGTGCTTCCGCACCAGCGCAGCGGTCTGACTCTCGGCTCCCTCGCCAAAGACGACCTCTGTTTTCATATAGTACTGAAAGGCTCTCACAATGTATTTCCTTTCTGTTTTCGGGATATATTGTAATTAGCCGGCTACCATCTCAGCCTTGACCACGCCGGGGGTAGCTTCGATGCGGTGCAGCAGCTCTTCCAGAGAGCAGTCCAACTCGCCGGTCTCGGCGGAAACCGTCACCATGGCGCGTCCGCCGGTGGGAATGGCCTGATTGATGGTCAGGATATTGGCGCCGCAGCCTGCAAAGATGGACAGGAGTGCGGAGAGCACGCCGGCCTTGTTCTTCAGCATCAGCTGGAAGTTGATGATCCGGCCTGCCATCAGATTCTGGAAGGGAGCAATGGAGTCCCGGTACTTATAAAATGCGCTGCGGCTGATGCCCACGGCCTTGGTGGCCTCGTTGACCTTATCGGTCTCACCGGTTTCCAGCATCCGCTTGGCCTCCGCCACCTTCAGGAAGATCTCCGGCAGCGCCGCCGCTTCCACAATGAAAAACTTGGGTGTTTTCTCCAAAAACCATCCCTCCAATTCTGCATCTGTCTTTCACGGGAAATCATATGTTTTCATGATGCAGTCTACTATACACCACTTTGCCGCAGATTGCAACAGCCAACTCCTCTTTTTTTACACATATTTTGAAAGGATCTGCCATGGAACATCAAAAAATCAGGCGGCTTGCACTGCAGGCTGCCCTCTGGATCATCGCCGCGGGACTGGCGCTGCGGTTTCTTGGGCCGGTGCTGCTGCCCTTCGGCGTGGGACTGCTGACGGCTTTAGCGGCGGAACCGCTGATCATCCGCCTGCAGCGGCGGCTGCGGATGCCCCGGTGGGCAGCGGCGGGAATCAGCGTTACCGGGGTCTACGGACTGCTGATCTTACTGCTGTCGATATTGTGCAAGCTGCTTTGGCAGGAGCTGACGGCCCTTGTCCGCGCCCTGCCGGATATCCTCCAATCGGTTTCCGGTCTGATGACCCAATGGGAGGAGCATCTGCTGTCCCTGACGGAGCGTTTTCCCGAGGGAATTGCCTCTATTCTCACGGATACCATCACAGAAACCGTGCAGGATGGCTCCGCTGTGGCGGAAAAGCTCTATGACTGGATGTTTTCACTGGCCTCCGGTCTGCTGAAGAGTATTCCCGACCTGCTTTTGTTCCTGCTGACGGCGGTACTTTCCAGCTTTATGCTGGCGGCGGAGCTGCCGAAGCTGCGCAGTCTCTGGCAGCACAAAGCGCCGCCCCTGTGGCAGCGCCGGATCCGCACTTTGCTGCAGCGGCTGAAATCCACCCTCGGCGCATGGGGCAAGGCCCAGCTGAAGCTGATGCTCATCAGCGCGCTGGTGCTGACTGCCGGTTTTTTCCTGCTGCGGATTCCTTATCCCCTGCTGCTGGGGCTGGTCATTGCCCTGATCGACGCCCTGCCCGCCCTGGGCACCGGACTGATCCTGATTCCCTGGGCGCTGTTCATGTTCCTGCAGCGGAACACCTTTCTGGGCACGGGACTTCTGCTGCTCTACGGCGTGGCCGCCCTGATCCGCACGGCGCTGGAACCGCGGCTGCTGGGCAAGCAGATGGGCATGGATCCCCTGCTGACCCTGCTGGCGCTTTACGGCGGCTACCGGCTCCTTGGCATCTGGGGCATGATTCTCTTCCCCATCGGTGCCATTATGGTGCGGCAATTCTGGAATTATATGGAAAACCGCACCGCTGATTGACATTGACCGGAACTTTTTCCTGTGGTATCATGGAGTTATCCATTGAAAAGGAGTACTGCCATGAACATGGAACTTGCAAAAGAAAAGCTGAAAGCGCTACAGGCCAAAATGGCCGCCTACGGCCACGCCACCAGCCTGATTTTTTACGATGGCGTCACCTCTGCCCCCAGAGGTACCGCCGCCAACCGCGGTCAGACCCTTTCCATCCTCAGTGAGGAAAGCTACAAGCTGGCCACCGGCGAGGAGACCCTATCTCTGCTGAACTTTCTGGACGAACACAAGACCGAACTGGACACCGCGGAGCAGCGGATAGTGTTCCTGCTGCTGAAGGACGTCCGCCGGATGCAGAAGATCCCCATGAACGAGTTCGTGGCCTACCAGAAGCTACTGGTGGAAGCCGATGATGTCTGGCACCGGGCCAAAGAGACCAGTGATTTTGATCTGTTCTGCCCCATTCTGGAGCAGATTTTTGAAACTAACATCCGCTTTGCCGGCTACTGTGCCCCGGAAAAGCATCCCTATGACTACTGGCTCAGCGAGTTTGAGGACGGCCTGAACCGCGAGACCTGCGACGCCTTCTTCGATATCCTCCGCAGCCGCATCGTGCCCCTGCTGCAGAAGATCGCCCGGAAGCCGCAGGTGGACAACGCCATTCTCCACGGACACTTTCCCGCCGCCAGACAGGAGCAGCTGGCCGTTTGGCTGATGGATCTCATCGGTCTGGACCGGGAGCACTGCGGTCTTGCCACCACGGAGCACCCCTTTACCATCAGCCTCGGCTCTCATCACGATGTCCGCATCACCACCCACTACCATGAGGAGGATTTCTCCTCCTCTTTGTTCAGCGTGGTGCACGAAGGCGGTCACGCTCTCTATGACACCGGTTCCGATGATGCCTTCGCCTACACCGTGCTGGACGGCGGCGTTTCCATGGGCATCCATGAGAGCCAAAGCCGCTTCTACGAAAACCTGCTGGGCCGCAGTCGTGCCTTTGTGTCCCTGCTGTTCCCCAAACTGCAGGAGCTGTTCCCCGAACAGATGGCAGGCTACACCGCAGAAGATCTCTACAAGGCCATCAACCGCGCCGAGCCCTCTCTGATCCGAATTGAAGCCGACGAGGTCACCTACTGCCTCCATGTCATGGTGCGCTACGAACTGGAAAAGCAGGTCATGTCCGGCGAGCTGACCGTCCGGGAGCTGCCCGAAGCATGGAACCGGCTGTACAAGGAATATCTGGGTGTGGATGTGCCCGATGACCGCCGCGGCGTCCTGCAGGACAGCCACTGGTCCGGCGGCTCCATCGGCTACTTCCCCTCTTACGCACTGGGCAGCGCCTACGGCGCCCAGCTGCTGAAAAAGATGAAGGAGACCGTGGATGTGGACAGCTGCGTCCGCAGCGGCAACTTTGCCCCCATCAACGACTGGAACCGGGAGCACATCTGGAAATACGGCTGCATGATGAAGCCCGGTGCTCTGCTGGAGCAGGCCCTTGGTGAGAAATTCGATCCCACGGTGTATATCTCCTATCTGGAGGAAAAGTGCGCCGATGTCTACGGCCTGTAAGCCATGGAACTGACCCATCGGGCAGATCGCAGCGGCAAGCTGCTGACCTTCCTGCGGCGGGAGTTGGGACTTTCTTCTTCGTTGGTAAAACGGCTGAAATGGCAAAACGCCTTTCTGGTGGACGGCGCAGCGGTGCATACGGATTTTATGGTACAGCCCGGCAGCCTGATCACGGTCATTCTGGATGAGGCGGAACCGGAGTTCCCCCCGGAGGACGGCCCCTTGGACATTCTCTACGAGGACGAGAGCCTGCTGGCAGTAGATAAACCGACAGGACTGCTGATGCACCCGTCCTTTTACCGGAATACGGGTACCCTTGCCAACCGGATCGCCGGTTATTACACAAAAACAAAGCAGGCCTGTGCCGTCCATCCCGTGAGCCGACTGGATCGGGACACCTTCGGCGTGGTGCTGCTGGCAAAGAATGCCCATATCCACGCAAAAATGGTGGAGCTGCTGCAGGCCGGACAGGTGGAAAAGACCTACGAAGCACTGGTCTTTGGCGCACCGGATGCCGATGCAGGAACATGGAGCTTTCCCATTGCCAGAAGGGACGGCGGCAGTCTGCTGCGGGAAGTACGAGAGGACGGACAGGCAGCAGAAACCAGCTGGCAGGTTCTGACCCGGTTTGACTGCTGCAGCCATCTGCAGCTGCAGCCTATTACCGGCCGAACCCACCAGCTGCGGGTACACTGCGCCCATGTGGGCTGCCCCATTCTGGGAGACCCCCAGTATGGCACGGCAGAATCGCAGACACTGGCCGTCGGTTTTGAGCTGCCCCATCAGCAGCTCTGCGCCGTCTCCCTGGCCTTTCCCCATCCCATGACCGGAGAAATCGTGGAGCTTCACACCCGGCAGCAGATTTTTCTGCCATACAAATAAAAAACAGGTGCCCGCGTGGGCACCTGTTTTTTTGTCAGCAATATCAGACTTCCAGATAGGAGTCGGAGTACAGCTCGTTGTTCTTGAAGATGTCGCAGGACTTGATGGTTTCCATCAGTCTCTGGTCGTTGGGGTTGACGATAGCGGAGGTCAGACCCTGCATCATGCACATTGCCAGCAGAGTGGAGTCCATGATGGGACGGACGTGCTTGGGCGCGCCGTTGGAGTTGTTGGACAGACCGCCGGTGGACTTCAGGCCCTTGTCGGAGAACATCTTGATGGCCTCCAGGACTTCCATCTGCTTGTCCTGCATGCCCTTGACGACCAGGAACAGGGGGTCGAACCACAGGTCATCGGAGGTCATGCCCAGGGACAGGCCGCGCTCCAGCATGTTGTCGCAGTGCATCTCGCGCTCGGCGTTGTCCTTGGCGATACCGTCAGCGGAGCACAGAGCGATACAGATAGCATCGTTGGCAGCAGCCAGGTCGATGTAGCTGATACGGGAGCCGGCATCAGCGGAGTTGACGATGGCGGAGGTCAGACCCTGCATCATGCACATGGCAACCAGAGCGGAGTCCATGATGGGACGGACGTGCTTGGGTGCGCCGTTGGAGTTGTTGGACAGACCGCCGGTGGACTTCAGAC
>JAZSCX010000057.1:0-2848 GCA_045530865.1 Candidatus Avilachnospira sp. | reverse complement strand
ACACCGCGATACCGCTCGGGAATGCCCCATTTCTTCAGCAGCGCCTTACCCTCAGGAGAGTCAAATTCCTGCTGCGCCCGGTGAATCCAGCAAGAAGCCGCACCAACAGACTCCGCCGCCAGCATCATATTGCCGATGACCAGACTGCCATCCTCATTCCATGTACGGACTTCCGGATCCGCCAGAATAACACAGATCGTGGGGGCGCCATAGAAGGGATCCCCGTCCATACCCATGATGGCGGCGTTCATTTTCCGCAGCTGCTCCCGGATCTCGGGATCCTGCACCACCACAATTTTGGCGGCCTGCCGTCCCATACCGCTGGCTGCATAGGTGCCTGCCAGCAGAATCTGCTCCAGATCCGCCTCCCGAATCTGCTCGCTGGTATAGCTGCGGCAGCTTCTTCTGCGCAGCATGGTCTGCATGGTTTCGTTCATGGTATTCCCTCCTGTTACAGATATCCGGTTTTGCTCCGGACCGATACTTCTCCGGTAAAGACCGTTTCTTTCGTGCCGTCCGGCAACGTCACCAGCAGCGCGCCCCGGTCATCGATGCCATCCACATGGGCATCCCGGCGTTCCTCCTGCCGGATCAGGATCACATCCTTGCCGACCGTGCTGCAATGGTTTACATAAGTTTTCATCCATGAGGTGGAGTCGTGTAAAAAGTCATCTGCCGCCAGCTGAATCTGGCGGATCAGTTCCAGTGTCACTGCCTCTCTGCTCACCGTTTTTCCCAGCGCCTGCTCCAACGAAATGGCCGTTTCCCGCAGCTCCGGCGGAAAATCTTCTTTCTGCTGGCTGCAGTTGATGCCAATTCCCACGATCACATAGGCCACCACACCGTGTTCTGTGCCCAGTTCCGTGAGAATGCCGCAGAGCTTTCTGCCATGCAGCACCAGATCGTTGATCCACTTGATTTGCGGCTGCAGTCCTGTGGCTGTCACAACAGCTCTGCGGGCCGCCTCTGCCATGATGGGGGTCAGAGCAAACAGCTGTTCCGGCTGTACATCATACCGCAGCACCGCGGAGCAGTAGATCCCCTTCCCTTCCGGGGAGGAAAACGTTCTGCCCAGACGGCCTTTTCCCGCCGTCTGACAGTCAGCCAGCACCACAGTTCCATGGGGCGCACTCTGTCTTGCCAGCATAGCGGCATGGGTATTGGTAGAATGGACCGTGGAAAGCCAGACGGCATTTTCCGCCCACGGATGTCCCTGCAGATGCATCGGCATCTCCTCCTGATTGTTCTGCTTATATTTTAGACGGAAACGGCTTGCTTGTCAATGCAGCCGCAAACAGTTGCATTCTTCGCATTGCTGTGCTAAAATATACAAAATCAACGTCATAATTTGACGGAATGGAGGATTATTATGGAAAAACTCTACCCCTACTTCCCTCTGAGCAATAACGTACAGTCCAAGGATACCCGCTCTCTGGTCGTTTCCATTCTTCTGTATATTGTTGTCGGTCTTGTGATGTCCATCGTCGGCAAGCTGCTGGGCTGGATCCCTGTGATCGGCTTTATTCTGGGCCTGATCTCCTGGGTCCTGGATATTTACTGCCTCGCCGGAATTGTTCTCTCCATTCTCCGCTATGTAAAAGACTGAGCGAAAGCAAACCCCGAATTCGTAAGAATTCGGGGTTTATTTTGCTATTGGTCCAGAATTGCTTTTGCATATTGCAGAACCGGAACTTCCCGGTTGGCCAGCAGTCTGCCGAGCTTTGTGGCAGCACATTTTTCGTATTCCCGCAGAGCATCCTCATAGGACAGCCTCAGAGTAGACAGATGGAAGCATTTAATTTCATCCTGCGTCAAGCGTTTCTCTCCAAAAGAAAGCACCCGGCACAGATAGTAGTGGTTGATATTATGGCGGTGAATCAGATTGTAATAATCGTCCACCACGCCGATTTTGCACAGGATTTCAATATCTGCGCCCAATTCTTCCTTGATTTCTCTCCGAAGGGCTGTGGCCAGATCTTCTCCATCCTCCACGCCTCCGCCGGAAGTCTCGATCAGGGTTGCCGCACCAAATTCATCATCCCGGACAGCCCGGACAAAATAAAACAACCGTCATCATCCACTGCAATCGCCCTAACGATCTG
Organism: Candidatus Avilachnospira sp.; assembly: GCA_045530865.1. Lineage (GTDB taxonomy): Bacteria > Bacillota > Clostridia > Oscillospirales > Oscillospiraceae > Avoscillospira. The sequence goes on along the minus strand of JAZSCX010000057.1, from coordinate 746 downwards.
CCTGTCATGGTCTGTGTAGGTAAGGGGCCATTCCTGATCCTGAAGATAGAGAGTCAATTCATCCATACGTCAAACTCCACGTTAAATTACTGTTCGTTTCCAATTTACAGAACGAAACAAAAAGAAAAGAGACTAGCTTTCGCTAGTCTCTTATGTTGGCGTTACCTATTTTCCCAGTTAGTACAAGGATCGTCGCGGCGTTAAGAAATGTGCCGGTGGCACATTCTAGCCGCACGATACAAAAAATCAGCGGCTCGCATTTCTGCGAACCGCTGTGTTGGCGTTACCTATCTTCCCGTGTAGGCAAAGGATTGTCGCTGCCGTTTAGAAACAGTCCGGTGGACTGTTTTAGGCAGAAAAAAGCCCCAACCTTTCGGTTGAGGCTCTGTGTTGGCGTTACCTATCTTCCCGTGCAGTCACCCGCAAAGTATTGTCGGCGAAGGTGTGCTTAACTTCTGTGTTCGGGATGGGAACAGGTGGACCCACACCCCAATCAACACCAACTTCTTCGGAGATTGCTCTCCTACAAAGGGATATACCCTGAAAACTGAACACGGTCATTTCATCTTGCAAATTTTTTCAGGCTTCTCTTTGAGTCTGCTTGCTTCCAATTGTAGGTCAAGCCCTCGGCTTATTAGTATCAGTCAGCTACACACATTACTGCGCTTCCACCTCTGACCTATCAACGACATAGTCTACGTCGAGCCTTACTCCTCGAGGGATGAGAGATCTTATCTTAGGGAGAG
>JAZSCX010000047.1:0-10377 GCA_045530865.1 Candidatus Avilachnospira sp. | reverse complement strand
TTCCATAACGCTGCCAGCGTTTGCGCCAGGGGTATTGAACACAGCGATACCAGCCTCAGCGCATTTCTGCAGCGGGATGTTATTGACACCGGCACCGGCTCTGGCTACAGCCAGCAAGCCTTCCGGCAGTTCCATCTCATGCATGGAGGCGCTGCGAACCAAGATCGCCTGGGCTTCTTCCAGCACTTTGGTCTCGGTATAGTCCTCAGTCCAAAGGGCTACGCCCTTGGCAGAGATTGGATTCAAATAATGGAGCTGATACATACTCTCACCTATTCTCCTTTTCAAATGCCGCCATAAATTCTACCAGGGCGCGTACGCCTTCAATCGGCATGGCATTATAGATGCTGGCCCGCATACCACCCACAGTACGATGGCCTTTCAGATTTACAAAACCGGCAGCCTCTGCCGCCTTAACGAATTTCGCATCCATCTCAGCATCACCGGTGATGAAAGGCACATTCATCAAAGAGCGGTCTTTTGCCACAACAGTGCCGTGGAACAGTTTGCTCTCATCCAGGAAGTTGTAAAGGATAGCCGCTTTCTCTTGGTTGATCGCCTGCATGGCTTCCAGGCCACCCAGGGACTTGAGCCACTTGAACACCTTACCGCAGATATAGATACCATAGGCAGGAGGCGTGTTATACAGAGAGCCGCTGTCCGCATGGATCTTATAGCGCAGCATAGTGGGGGTGCCGGGAAGCACATCCTCGGTAATGAGATCCTCCCGGATGATGGCGATGACCACACCTGCGGGGCCGATGTTCTTCTGAACGCCGCCATAGATCATGGCGTACTTGCTCACATCCACCGGCTCGGACAGGAAGCAGGAAGACACATCTGCTACCAGATCCTTACCCTTGGTGTTGGGCAGCTGCTTAAACTTGGTACCGTAGATGGTGTTGTTCTCGCAGATATAGACATAGTCCGCGTTCTCACTGATGGGCAGATCGCTGCAATCGGGGATATAGGAGAAACCCTTATCGGCAGAGCTGGCAATCACATTGGCCTGTCCGTAGAGCGCTGCCTCCTGGCAAGCTTTCTTTGCCCAAACACCGGTGACTATGTAATCCGCCACCTTATTTTTCATCAGATTCATGGGGATCATGGCAAACTGCTGGGAAGCGCCACCCTGCAAAAACAGCACCTTATATCCCGCAGGGATACCCATCAGCTCCCGCAGATCATTTTCCGCGGTATCAATGATATTTTGATAGGCTTTGGAGCGGTGGCTCATTTCCATGACGCCCATGCCGGTGCCGCCGTAGTCCAGCATTTCTGCTGCCGCTTCCTTCAAAACTGCCTCCGGCAAAACCGCAGGGCCTGCAGAAAAATTATACACTCTTGCCATTGCTATTTCCCTCCTGTTTTTGGTCAGCTAAGAATTTCCTTCAGCCGGGCAATAAAGATTCCCACTGCCGCCGGTGCCTTGCTGCCATATTGTTCCACCAGCTCCACGATGGGTACATCCACGGCCACGCCGTCGGTTCGGGCGGCAACTGTCTCCATCCGGCATTCTTCTGTGCCGGTGAGGCAGATGAGGCAGGGTGTGTCGGTGTTTTCACGAACCAAAGCCAAAAGCTCTGTCAATTCCTGCTCCCGGGTGCCGGGGCAGGCCATGATGTAAAGGAAGCCTTCCGCTTCCTGGGCGATGGTGCGGACACGCTCCCTGGATGTGACAGCTACCATGCAAATCAGCGCCACGCCATGGGCCCGACAAGGTGCCAAAAACTCTTCCCGTTCCTCATAAGGCAGATCCGGCACAATGATACCGGCAATACCCACCTCGGCGCAGGCAGCGGCAAAGCGCTCGGCGCCATAGGAAAACACCACATTGGCATAGGAAGAAACCACCATAGGAACATCCAGGTCAACCCGGAGTTTCTTGACGAAACGGAATACATCATCGGTGGTAATACCGGTCTTCAGTGCCCGGATATTGGCCTGCTGGATCACGGGATCCACCGCAGTAGGATCGGAGAAAGGAATATTCAACTCGATGATATTGGCACCGGCAGCCACGGCGCTGCGGATCACCTGCTCGGTAATCGCAAGATCCGGATCGCCGCAGGTGACAAAGGCCATAACAGCCTTGCGGTCGGCAAAAGCTTTCTGTAGCTTACTCATAAATATCCTCCCCTCTGTAGCGGGCGATGGCGGCGCAATCCTTGTCGCCACGGCCGGAGATAGTGATGACGATAATCTTATCCTTGCCCATGGTAGGAGCCAGCTTTCTGGCATAGGCCACAGCGTGGGCGCTTTCGATGGCAGGGATAATGCCTTCGGTTCGGGCCAGATACTCAAAGGCTTCCACAGCCTCGTCGTCGGTAACGGGCACATACTCTGCTCTGCCGGCATCATGGAGGCTGCAATGCTCCGGGCCGATACCGGGATAATCCAGGCCCGCGGAGATAGAATACACCGGAGCGATCTGTCCGTAGGCATCCTGGCAGAAATAGGCCTTCATGCCATGGAAGATACCAACTCTGCCGGTGGCGATGGTGGCTGCTGTCTCGAAGGTGTCCACACCCCGGCCCGCGGCCTCGCAGCCGATGAGCCGCACATCCTTATCCTCAATAAAATTATAGAAAGTGCCGATGGCATTGGAGCCGCCGCCCACGCAGGCGATAACCGCATCCGGCAGCCGGCCTTCCTTCTGCAGGATCTGCTCCTTGATTTCCTTGGAAATCACCGCCTGGAAATCTCGTACGATTTCCGGGAAGGGGTGGGGGCCCACAGCGGAGCCAAGGCAATAGTGGGAGTCATGGACCCGGAGAGTCCATTCCCGCATGGCTTCAGAGACCGCGTCCTTCAGTGTTGCGGTTCCGGAGGTAACGCTCACCACCTCCGCCCCCAAAAGCTTCATACGGTAGACATTCAGTGCCTGGCGGCGGATATCCTCCTCGCCCATAAACACCACGCATTCCATATCCATCAGCGCCGCTGCGGTGGCAGAGGCCACACCGTGCTGACCGGCGCCAGTTTCCGCGATGATGCGTTTCTTGCCCATTTTCTTTGCCAGCAGTGCCTGGCCAAGAACGTTATTGATCTTATGGGCACCGGTATGATTCAGATCTTCCCGCTTCAAATAGATCTTGGCGCCGCCCAGATCCCGGGTCATTTTCTCGGCGTAGTACAGCCGGGAGGGTCTGCCGGCATATTCGTTGAAAAGCTCCGTCAGTTCCGCATTGAACTGGGGATCGTTCTTATAGAATTCATAGGCTTCTTCCAGTTCGTGGACGGCGTTCATCAGCACTTCCGGAACGAACTGTCCTCCGTGGATTCCGTATCTGCCCTTTGCCATAGCAATGTACCTCCTAACAAAAAACTCCTTCGCTTCATCGAAGGAGTAAAAAACATACGCCCCCGACAGAAAGCTATTTTCTGCCAAGGACGAATAAAAACTTATCCGCGATGCCACCTTGCTTCACGGGTTGCCCCGTGCCCTCTGCGGGATACCTGCATATCCCCGGCAACTGACGCATGCCCACGCGTTGCGAAATACTTTGCAGCTGCATTTCCTCGCACCCTCAGCGGCCCATTTGACAATGTGTTTCTCACCCAGCTCTCAGCTCCGTGGGTTCTCTGTACAGGCATCATTGCCGTTATTCCCGCGTCAATGGTTTTGTTATTTGCTTAGATGAAGTATAGCACAGCTTTTGCCGGAAAGTCAAGCCCGGAGAGAAAAAATCCTACAGATAGTCCCGCAGATCCACCGCCAGCTGTTCTTCCAGATTGATCAGCCGTTTGGTGATGTCCTTGGAGAACTCGTCGGCAGCGGCATACTGGTTCAGGTACTTGTTCAGGGATTTGACGCCCATGTTGCAGCCGTCGGTCATCAGGTCGGCAATGGTGGCGTCGGAGCTGTCCATGGCCAGTTTCACGTTGGTCTTGATCCAGGACATGCCCTTTGCCATGGGATTAGGCTGCTTGCCATCGTCATGGAAGCGGTGCAGCTGGAACGTGATCTCTTTTTCCAGCTTCTTGTGCTCGGCTTTGCAGGTGCTGAGCTGCTGCTTCAGCTCTTCGGCGTGGACATTGTCCAGCACATCGTCGATAGAGGAAACGCCCATTTTCACGCCGGCGTCGCACTCCCGCAGCAGCTTGATGGTATCTTGTTCGATCATAGAATTGCCTCCTTGTTGGGATGGCAATAGTATGCCCGAAAACGGACAGAGAAACTCCCGGCTGCAGAAAAACTGCAGCCGGGAGAACATTCCTTATTCATCAGCCCACACCGGCGGTGACGGGAGCGGGATCAAAAGTCTCCTTGCGCTGGATTTTTGCACCCAGGGCGGTGAGCTTGCCGATGATATCCTCGTAGCCGCGCTCGATATAGTGGGCATCCTCAATGATGGTGGTGCCTTCCGCGGCAAGGGCTGCCACGACCATGGCGGCGCCGGCGCGGAGGTCACAGGCATGGACTTCGCAGCCGTGGAGGTTCTTGACGCCATCGATGACGGCGGCCTTGCCCTCGACCTGCACATGGGCACCCATGCGGTTCAGCTCCGCCGTATAGCGGAAGCGGTTATCGTAAATGCCTTCCGTGACGATGCTGGTGCCGTTGGCGGTGGCCATACAGACCGCGATCTGCGGCTGCATATCCGTGGGGAAGCCGGGGTACGGCATGGTTTTCACATTGGCCCGCTTCAGGCGGCGGGTCTTTTCCAGCCGGATGCTGTCATCCATTTCCTGAATGACCATGCCCATCTCCCGCAGCTTGGCGGTGATGCAGTCCAGATGCTTGGGAATGACATTGCGGATGGTGATATCCCCGCCGGCAGCGGAGACGGCTGCCATATAGGTGCCGGCTTCGATCTGATCCGGAATGATGGAATAGCTGCCGCCGCGGAGCTCCTTCGTGCCGCGAACCTTGATCACATCTGTGCCGGCGCCGGAGATCCGGGCGCCCATGGCATTGAGGAAGTTGGCAAGATCCACGATATGGGGTTCCTTGGCGCAGTTTTCGATGATGGTCATACCGTCAGCCAGGGTGGCTGCCAGCAGGATGTTCATGGTGGCGCCTACGGACACGATATCCAGATACACATGGCCGCCCTTCAGGCCGCCTTCCGGTGCGTCACAGATCACATAGCCGCCGCTCTGCTCCACCATGGCGCCCATGGCTTCAAAGCCCTTGATGTGCTGATCAATGGGACGGACGCCGAAATTGCAGCCGCCGGGCATGGCATTTCTGGCATGACCGAACCGGCCCAGCTGTGCGCCCAGCAGATAATAGGAGGCGCGAATTCTGCGGACCATCTCGATGGGAGCTGTGGTATTTCTGGCTCTGGTGCAGTCCACCTCCAGCGTATTGCGGCTGAGACGGCGGATCTGCGCCCCCATGTCGCCGAGAATATCCAGCAGCAGACGCACATCGGAAATATCGGGTACGTTTTCAATGTGGCACTTGCCGTTGACCAGCAGCGTCGCAGGCAGAATGGCCACAGCCGCATTTTTTGCGCCGGAGATGGTGACCTCTCCATGCAGCGGCTGACCGCCCTCGATGATATACTTAATCAAAAAAATCCCTCATTCTTCGTCAATTTCGGCATACCGTTCTAAATACAGTATGACCGATTTTGACAGAAATACGAAATCTAGTATTTACCATGAGCATCATAGCACAAATCCGCCCATATGTAAAGGGAAATATGACAAAACGAATGCAAAACGGAAACAAAAATCGAAAAAATAGTGTCAAATCACGAAACTGCCGTGACCTCACCGGTCATGCCATTGATCTGATACAGGCCGGTGTCCGTTTCCAACCGCCAGACAGGCGTCAGGCGCACCGTGGCGGCAGCGGCGGTTTCCGAACGGATATAGCCCTGCTGCAGACCGGTAACGGCGCTGCCCACCCAGCCTAGTTCATAACGGATGGAGAGGAACTTCACCAGTGCGTCAGCAGCGGACATACAGCTGCTGTCGCTGACCCGCGTCAATGTATTGGTGCCGGGGAAAAAGACGCCGTGCAGCTCTGTCAGACAACCATCTTTCCATGTCAGAACCAGATCGCCCGTAAACACCGGCATACCCAGCACCTGCTGGGTGGCTGAAATCGTATACACGCCTTCCTCCCTCAGCAGAGGTTCCGGCAGGGCAGCGCTGGAAAAGCCCATCTCCTTCAAGAGCTTACGGCTGGCGGCACGCAGATCCCGCCGGGGCTCCTGTGCCGTCAGCTGGGCGGAAAAATCGCCGCTCTGGTTGATGCTGCAGCTGCCTTTTTCCGATCGGTAGTCATTGAGATAGCGGGTGCTGGTATCGTGGAGCCACACGTTCTCACCCAGCAGGGCTCTGGCAGCCTGCAGGCTGCCGGTGCCGCCCTCCTTCAGCTCCAGCACATACAGGGGAATCGTATCCGGAATCACATCGGGCGAAAGGGTAATCTCCTGCTGTTCATAAAGGCTGCACAGGGAATTATGGAGCGCCTCCGTTTCCTGTCGGACACGGAAACGGTTCGGGAACACCAGCAGCGCCAGCGCCAGATTGGCCAGCACCAGAATGAGGATGGCTAGGTTTTTCAGTTTGGAAACAGGCAAGGGATCACCTCCCGCGTAAATGATGAGAAAGAGAACGGATTGCCACGTCGAATTTCTTGCGAAATCCTCTTCGCAATGACGCGCAGCTATTTTGCCCAGCCGGCGCCCATGGGGCCAAAGCCGGAACAGGCATACTGCAGTTCCAGCTTGCCGCCGATGGGGATAATGGCTGCAGCCTGTGCCGGAGGCAGCAGCTGCACCGTTTCCCCGGTACATGCAAAGGACATCACCTGCACCGACATTTCCTTTAGAGACTGACCGGAGAAGGTCAGGGTAGCAGCAGGGCCGCCGCTGCAGGACACAGGGATGCCCCGCAGCACATAGTCAAAGGTCACCGTGGTCTCCGTATCCGTCCGGGTCACGCCGTTTAGATAAATCCGAGCGTCGCCCAGCACGTCGCCCACCGTCAGCTGCACCAGTTCCCGGGCCAGCTCCACCAGCGCTTCCGTGGTGTCGCTGTCGGCCTGAAAACGGTCGGCGGAGGTGGAGGAAAGCAGCACCGTTCCGGCAGCGTCGATCTGCAGGCTGCAGTTGGTTTCACTGAACCATGTGACGCCGGCGCTGTCGGTATAGCGGTTTTCATCATAGGGGTTGAAGCCCAGAGCTGTGGCCAGCGCTTCCAGATAACGGGTATCGCAGGGGTTGGAGGTCTCCGCCGTCTCCATCCGGGGCTTGGAGCCCGGGAGCAGAGACAGAGGCTGCAGGCGGGTTTCGGTCTCAAAGCCATAGAGGGAGCCGTCGGGCTTGACCGATTCCAGTACAGCCAACAGGGCAGTGGCATCCACCGAGGTAGCGGCGCAGAGCCTATCCTTTCCGGACAGGTACAGGTTGACCTGCCCTTCCTCCACTGCCAGAATGTACATCTCGCCGGAACCATCTACCGTGACCGATGCCGCATCCAGCCACGAACCAAGCAGCCGGGCGGAAATGGAGAAGCCATAATCAAAGCAGACACTGGGGTTGGAAAGGGCTGCTGTCAGCTGCCGTGCGGGGACTTCGGTCAATTCTTCCGCCGTATCCAATGCCTGGCCCAGCAGACCGCCCAGCATATCAAAGGCGCTGTCCAGCGAGGCAAAATCCCACTGGGCCGTGTAGCGCCCCGCCGTGTTTCCCACGGTGATGCGGAGGGGCTGGGCCGCATTCAGCACCGGTTGGGCATCCTCCACATAGGCCAGTTCTGCCTCCTGCAGGCCAAGAAACGGCGCCAGCGGCTGCAGCACATTGGACAGCCATGGTGTGCCGCGGATCATTTCCCTGGGCATGGCGGCAATGGTCAGAAGCAGCAGCGTGCAGATCAGCACGATGATCAGCAGGGATTTGCCTGCTTCCAGTATTCTTGTTTTCATGGCGGCTGCTCCTTTCCGTTTTTTCTTATTATACCGCAAACACGGTCATTTGGAAAGAGAAAACTGCCGCCGATTCAGTCGGCGGCAGAATATGGGTTTATCCGTTGCTCAGATCTCCGTTGCCGGAGACGGGAATGGCTTCGCCCAGAAAGGTGGGTTCCGGCTGCAGCAGACACCAGAGAACGTCCTTGTTCCGTGCCAGAATTTCCCGCAGATCCCGCATACCCTGACCCCAGTAGGCAATGTCCTCCGCCGCCACGCCGAAGGCCTCCAGCCCCAGCGCCCGGGCGTCATAGACCGCCCGGTACAGGTGGTACTGCTGGGATACGATCACGATTTTCTCCGCCTGAAAAATATCCCGTGCCCGGTACATGCTCTCATAGGTGGAAAAACCGGCGTGATCCATGAAAACGTCCTCCGAAGGCACGCCGGATGCCAGAGCGAAGTCCTTCATGGCATTGACCTCATCATAATCCTTGCGGCTGTGGTCGCCGCTCATCAACAGCTTGGGTGCTGCGCCCAGCTCATAAAGCGCCAGACCCATATCCAGACGGTCCTGAAGCATCAGAGAGGGCTCGCCGTTGGGCCTTACGCCGCAGCCCAGCACCAGTATGCAGTCGGCCTCCAGCGCTGCCGCCTCCTCCGCTGTCAGCAGCCATTGTTTTGCACTGTGCTTCACATACCCGTTGACCGCCAGTACGGCAATACCGCCCACCAGCGCCAGCACGGCCAGCACGCAGATCAACCGAATTAGGAATTTTTTCATAAGCACCTCCGAAAGAAAAAGGCTCCCCTTGCGGGGAGCACCGTGTGCGGGCAGTAGGGGCGACCATTGGACGCCCGAAGGGCAGCTTCGTCAGGGAAGATGACTGTCCGTCAAATCCAGAACAGCTTTTTTGCCTTGATCCAACAGACAATGACCCAGACCACGGCGGCGATGCTCACTACAATACTGACCAGCGCGATGGTGTGACCGGCGGCGGGTGAGATGGACAGAAGCCGCGAGATCAGCCCCCACGAATTTTCCAGCAGGGCGATGCAGCCGGAGATCAGGCAGACCGCACCGGCGACCAGCAGGCGGATCCAGATATAGGAGATGTAGGCCTCTTCATCCACACAGTCCTCCGGTCTGGAATCGCCGGGGATCAGCAGTTGGTTGGGGAACAAATGCCCCAGTATCCGCAGTTTGATGGCGGTGAACAGGCAGTAGCCGCCGCAGAGGACGGTGACAAGATCAAAATAGAAGTTCATTCCATCCATGGGAAAGACCCTTTCTTCGGTTTATTTGCGCTGCCGCAGCCAATGGCGTACCTCACCGATCAGCAGACAGACGCCCACTCCCCCAAACAGCAGGGTGCCGGCGAAGCCTACCACAGCTGACACAACGGCGGCCTCCATGGACTTTTTCACGCCGTTGACCGCGAGAATCACGGCAAAAAACAGCAGGGCAAGAGCTAAAATCAGGTTCAGCGCTGTTTTGCGATCCTGCGCTTTGGGTTCCTTGTGCATACGTCCACACTCCTTCCCTTGACTGTATGTTTATTCTACAATAATCGACAGGAAGAAGTAAAGAAAAAATGCGATTGTTTGCAAAAACTTTACGAATATGCGCCGTGGTCACGGAAGTATTCGATCATTTCGCCGGTGAGGCTGATGCCGGAATAGTCGCCGGGGATCTCACTGCGGTGGAACCACATGCCCAGAGACAGCTCGTCCTCCTGCAGGGTGATGGCGTCATCGCCGTCCAGCTCCGCAAAGAAGCCCATCAGCAGGGTGTCGGTAAACACCCAGGGCTGGGATTTGTAGAACCGCAGGTTCTTCACCCGCAGACCCACCTCTTCCAGCACCTCCCGGCGGACGGTCTCTTCGATGGATTCACCGATCTCGTTGAAACCGGCAATGAGGGCATACCGGGTGAAGGAGCGGCCCGCGTACTTGGTCAGTACCAGCCGGTCGCCATCGTGGACAGCCACGATGACTGCGGGGCAGATCTTGGGATAGACCGTGTTGCCGCAGGCGGGGCAGACCTGAGAGCGCTCCGTGGCGCCGTGGGTCATTTTTTCACCGCAGCCGCCGCAGAACCGGGTGCCGCTGTACCACCGCCAGAGGCTTTCGGCGGCACCGGCGGCAAAGAGATGCTCATCGGGACGGCAATCCCGCAGCTTGCGGGTGTTTTCGTACTGCCATCCCTCCATGGATTCCGGTGCTTCGCCTTCGTGGAGGTAGTAGGCCGTATCGTCAATGGCGAACAGGTGCTGGCTGGCAGCGTAGGCCTTACCCAGCTGCGCCAGCGTGGGCAGAATGACCGCATCCTCTTCGATCCGGCACAGCAGCCCCTGTTTGGAGAAGATCAGAATGTGATCCTGCGGGCCTGCGGGCTTTTTGGAAAACTCGTTGTGATAAATATGGGGAGAAATATCCTGAATCATAAGAACCTCTTTCTGAATGGACAATTGACAATGAAATTGTAGGGCGCGACGACCCGGCGC
>JAZSCX010000112.1:0-41223 GCA_045530865.1 Candidatus Avilachnospira sp. | reverse complement strand
GTGCTGGCCCATCCCGAGGGGTATGAGATCATGCCCGAGGTGGAAGAAATCGCAAAGAAGAACGCCGAAGCAGGCGGCGGCTCCTTCACCAAGACCAATTCCATGGAAGAGGCCTTCAAGGATGCCGATATCGTGTATCCCAAGTCCTGGGCACCCTTTGCCGCCATGGAGAAGCGCACCAAGCTGTATCAGCAGGGCGACAAGGCCGGCATCGATGCGCTGGAAAAGGAACTGCTGGCGCAGAACGCCGAGCACAAGGACTGGGCCTGCACCGAGGATATGATGTAGCTGACCAGGGATGGCAAGGCCCTGTATCTGCACTGCCTGCCTGCTGATATCACCGGCGTCAGCTGCAAGGAAGGCGAAGTGGACGCCTCCGTCTTCGATCGTTACATGGTGCCCCTGTATAAGCAGGCTTCCTTCAAGCCCTATATCATCGCCGCCATGATGTTCCTTGCCAAGGTCAAGGATCCCGTGCAGGCGCTGAAGGATCTGGACGCCGGTGAAGGCCAGAGAAAAAGATTCTGATTTATACTCTGTAGGGCGTGACGACCCGGCACGCCGTCTGCAGGCACGTCTAACGGGCGACCGCAAAGGTCGCCCGTACTCATTTTTTAAGAAAGGTTGACATGTATGGGTAAGCGAATTGTCATTGCGCTGGGCGGCAACGCTCTCGGCACCACCCTTCCGGAACAGGCAACCGCCGTGAAAATCACCGCCAGAGCCATTGTGGATCTGATCGAGGACGGCAACGAAGTCATCGTCGCCCACGGCAACGGTCCGCAGGTGGGGATTATCAACAATGCCATGCTGGCACTGATGCACGAAGATCCCACCCAGGGTGCCACGCCCCTTTCCGTCTGCGGCGCCATGAGTCAGGCCTATATCGGCTATGACCTGCAGAACGCCCTGCGGGAGGAGCTGTTTGACCGGGGCATCACCAACAAGCCTGTGGTCACCATGGTCACGCAGGTAGAAGTAGATCCCGAAGACCCAGCCTTCCAGAAGCCCAGCAAGCCCATCGGTAAATTCCTCTCGGAGGAAGAAGCCAAGCATATGGCCCAGACTACCGGTTTCCTTTACAAAGAAGACGCAGGCCGAGGCTGGCGGCGGTATGTGGCCTCCCCCAAGCCAAAACACATCATTGAGGCCGGCGCCATCCGTGCCCTGACGGAGGACGGTCATGTGGTCATCTGCTGCGGCGGCGGCGGTATTCCGGTGTTCCGGACGGAGGGCAACCACCTGAAGGGCGCGGCAGCCGTCATCGACAAGGATTTTGCATCGGAGCTGCTGGCAGAAATGCTGAATGCGGACACGCTGATCATCCTGACCGCTGTAGAAAAAGTAGCCATCAATTTCCGCAAGGAAAATGAGCAGTGGCTTTCCGATCTCTCCCCTGAGGAAGCCAGAAAGCACATTGCGGACGGTCAGTTTGCGCCGGGTTCTATGCTTCCCAAGGTGGAGGCAGCGGTCAAATTTGCGGAATCCGGCAAGGGACGCACTGCGCTGATCACCTTACTGGAAAAAGCCAGAGACGGCATTGCAGGAAAAACCGGAACCGCCATCCGGATGTAAACGAAAAAAGTCCACTCCTTTCGGAGTGGACACTTTTTTCGCTGGAAATCAGGCAGCCTTTGCGGTTCTCTTCTTCATAAAATACAGGAAGAGGACGATCATGACAATACCCAGAGCCAGACTGATCCATGCGTTCTGCACAAAACCGGCCACTACAAAGCAGATAAAGCTGATGGCAGCCACGGAGACGGCATAGGGCAGCTGCGTGGAGACATGGAGCACATGGACGCAGCGGGCGCCGGCGGAGGACATGATGGTGGTATCGGAAATGGGAGAGCAGTGGTCGCCGCAGACGGCACCGGCCAGACAGGCGGACATGCCGATGTACAGCAGGGGGTTGGTGGGGTCAAACATACCGGAAACGATGGGAATCAGGATGCCGAAGGTGCCCCAGGAGGTACCGGTGGCAAAGGCCAGCAGGCATGCCACAATGAAAATGACGGCAGGCAGGAAGTTTGCCAGACCCTGCGCAGCTTCACTCTGCATCAGGGCCTCCACATAGGCGGCGGAGCCCAACAAATCGTTGGAGACATTCTTCAGAGCGGTGGCCATGGTCAGAATCATGATGGCAGGAACCATGGCAACGAAGCCCTGCGGCAGGCATTCCATAGCCTCGTTAAAGGTCAGAAGCTTGCGGCCGATCAGATAAGCAATAATGATGATCAAAGCGATCAGAGCGCCCCAGGGCAGACCGATGGTGGCGTCGGTATTGCCGAATGCAGCGATGAAGTCACCGGCACACTCGGTTCCGCCCCAAGCATCCACGCCGAAGAAGCCGCCCACATACAGCAGGCCAACGACAGAGATCACAACAAGAATGACAACGGGAAGAACCAGATCGATAACGCGGCCGGCGGGATTATCAAAGGTGTCCTCTCCACCCACACGGGATTCGCTGGAGAACAGATCTCCGTTTTCCATTGCATTGCGTTCGTGCTTTGCCATGGGGCCGAAGTCAGCCTTCATCACAACCAGAACTACGATGAATACCAGTGTCAGCAGGGAGTAGAAGTTATAGGGAATGGCGCGGATGAACAGCTCAATGCCGGACAGGCCGGTGCCCTCTGCATAGGAGGAAACGGCAGCAGCCCAGGAGCTGATGGGCGCGATCATGCAAATAGGAGCGGCAGTCGCATCGATCAGGTAAGCCAGCTTGGCGCGGGAGATCTTGTGGCTGTCGGTGACCGGAAGCATGACGGAACCGACAGTCAGGCAGTTGAAATAGTCGTCGATAAAGATCATGATGCCCAGCACAAAAGTGGCCAGCTGTGCGCCCGCGCGGGTCTTAATGTGCTCCTTTGCCCAACGGCCAAAGGCAGCGCTGCCGCCGGCGCGGTTCATCAGAGCAACGATCACGCCAAGGAACACCAGGAACAGGAAAATACCGGCAGTACCTTCCACAGCGGCGATCAGGCCGGTGCTGACCACATGGTCAACGGCAACGGCAGCCTTGCCCCCGCAGCCCAGAATGGCGCCGACCACAATACCGGTCAGCAGAGAGGAATAGACCTCCTTGGTGATCAGAGCCAGACCGATGGCAACGATGGGAGGAACCAGAGCCCAGAAGGTGGCATAGGTCTCGGCACCCATGGCAGCGACCACGCCTGCCATAATGAGTACAGCAAGGGCCACAGCAAGGGCAAGAATAGAAATCTTCTTGTTTTTCATGTTGTTTCTCCTTTCTCTCTTAACAAAAAAAGACCATGGCTGCCGCCATGGTCTCATACGAATACTTTCGTACAAATCCACGACAGCGCTCCACTCCTTTCAGGAGTGACAGTCCGCAGGATCTTATCCAGCGGCCCGGCCTTGTTTTCATCAGGCAGAAAACAAAACCTCGGCAAAGTCCCCTTCCCCACTCCCCCGGGCCTGACCGTACAGGGAATGCTACTGATGAACTTCGCACCTCTATCATGCTTGTGTACATTATATCAGTCTATAGGGAAAAGTCAACGGATTTTTCACCAGTTTTCGTCATTTTTTGCATACATTGGCTGCCCCTTTTTATGCGTTCCGAGCACAGGGCGACCGCAAGGGACGCCCCTGCCATGATCAACAAATCCCCCCGGTTCCGATGGAACCGGAGGGATTGCAGCTTATTTCATGCTTTTTACATGGAGGATCCGAACTACTACAGGACTCAGCACCACATTGATGGCCATCTCGATCAGGAAATTCACGCCCACCAATCCCAAAAACAGGAATCCAATAAAGCCTGCTGCCTCCACAGTATAAGTGCTCATCAGGTACGATTTAAAAAACACGGTGGAACCCAGCAGAAACAGTCCGGTGTTGACCACAGGGCAGATCACAGCAGCGGCAACCGCAGCCACAATCCCATTGAATTTACAAAGGCCTTTATACACGGCTCCGGCAACAAATCCTGCCGCCACACCCTTGACGATACAAATCGCCGCGGTTGCGAATGGGTTGTAGTTCCACATACCGGCAGTGAACAGATCCACACCTGTGACGCCTGCCAACAGCACCACCACGCCAAACACCAAACCCAGCCATGCACCGGTTTTCAGCCCATAGACGGCAGAACCGATCACAATGGGAATCAACACCAGTGAAGGTGGTGTCAGACCGATCCGACCCAAAGCTGTGGCAATGACCTGTAAAACCACAACAATGGCTGTGAAAATGGCCATGCCCACAAGAGCCTTGGTCTTTTTCAGAGAGTTGCTTTCATTCATATGTAATTACCTCCTGCTGCCGCTCCGGCCTTCCGGATGCAGCGCAATATTTATGTGAAGGGCTTTGCCCTTTACACCGTTTCCTCCTGCCGGTTCTGATAACCGGCAGCGCTCCAGAGCTCCCGGGGATCCTTGCGGAAAATGGCCTCCAGCTGCGCGTTGTAGCCCAGCATCATGTAGGGAAAGGCCGCTTTCAGCAGATCCAGCACTGCCAGAACCGTTTCCCGGTCCTGCAGTTCCACCGCCACGGTGCTGCTATCGGCAAAGCACAGCATGGCTGCATAGGTATGAACCGTACCCAGCGGGATGATGCCAAAGTGCTTCTGACCCACTTGATCCACTAGGTAGCCCCAGACCAGATCCTTGGCAGAGCGGACAGCTGCCTTGTCTTTTCCCACCCACGCCAGATACTGCTCATCAAACCGCAGATCGGCACCTACAGCCGCTTCGCACGGCTGCAGAACTTCCAGACGGGCAAACAGCTGCTCCGGTTCTCCCAGCCTTGCCGCTTCCTCGCAGTAGCGCTTATACTTCTGCCCGGGCAGTTTCATAAAACAAACCACAGCCATCACGGCGGTGATGAGCGCAATAATCACTGCATCGGAATAGGCGCCGTCCAGAATGTTTTTCACGCAGATAGCAGCCATGCCCAAGGCCAGAACCACAAACAGCACCAGCGGCGCAGGCTCCACACGGTTCAGTCTGGACCGAATCAGCTTCTGATAGTTCATACCGTTTCCCCTTTCTTCATCAGGGTATTTCTTCCTCCACCGGCGGGTTTTCTTCTGCCGCTTCCGGCGCCAGTCCCTGCATCTGCAGCCACTGATCCTTGGTGATCAGCAGCTGACGGGGCTTGGAGCCTTCAAAGGGACCGACGATGCCCTTCTCCTCCATTTCGTCCACGATCCGTGCCGCTCTGGCATAGCCCAGCTTCAGCCGTCTCTGGAGCATGGAGACAGAGGCCTGTCCCGTTTCCAATATCACATCCACTGCGGCGGGCAGCAGCTCGTCACCATCGCTTGCAGGCTCCCCGGCGGGGGCCGCAGAACCTCCCCCGGATTTTCCGGACTGCTCCGCCTTCTGGTTGATCTGATCCATCACATCGGCATCGTAGGATGCATCGGCATTCTTCTTGATATAATCCACAACGGCCTGTACTTCCTCATCGGTGATAAAGCAGCCCTGCACCCGCTTGGGCTTTCCCTGTCCCAGCGGCGCATAGAGCATATCGCCCTTGCCCACCAGTTTTTCGGCACCCGCCGTATCCAGAATGATCCGGGACTCCATGGCGGAAGCCACGGCAAAGGCGATGCGGGAGGGAATATTAGCCTTCATCAGGCCGGTGATCACATCGGCAGAGGGTCGCTGGGTGGCAATGACCAGATGAATACCGGAAGCGCGACCCATCTGAGCCACGCGGCAGATGGCCTCTTCCACTTCCTTGGCTGCCACCAGCATCAGGTCTGCCAGCTCGTCGATGACCACCACGATCTGCGGCAGCTTTTCCCGGTTGTCATCGTCCATGCCCACAGTCTTATTATAGGAATCCAGATCGCGTACGCCGGCATCTGCCATGAGGCGGTAGCGCTTCATCATTTCCGTCACCGCCCACTGCAGGGCGCCGGCGGCCTTCTTGGGGTCAGTCACAACAGGAATCAACAGATGCGGAATGCCGTTGTAGATGCCCAGCTCCACCATTTTGGGGTCCACCATGATCATGCGGACCTCTTCCGGCTTGGCCTTGTACAGCAAGGAGATGATCAGGCTGTTCATACACACGGACTTACCGGAGCCGGTGGTACCGGCAATGAGCATATGGGGCAGCTTGGCAATATCACCGATGATGCACTTGCCGCTGATATCCTTGCCCACAGCGAAGGAAATACGGGATTTACTCTTGTGGAACTCCACGGAATCGATCACATCGTGGATCCGTACCATGGAAACCAGCTTGTTGGGCACCTCAATGCCCACCACGGAAATCTTATCGGGAATGGCAGAGATGCGGACACCGGACGCACCCAGTGCCAGCGCAATATCGTCTGCCAGATTGGTGATCTTACTGAGCTTCACGCCGCGATCCAGCTCCAGCTCGTACCGGGTTACGGACGGGCCGCGGATCACATTGATGATATGGGCGTCGATACCGAAGCTTGCCAGCGTATCGTTGAGGCGTTCGGCATTGATCTGCATTTCTTCGGTGCCGTCCACGGTGGTGCCATCGCCGGAGTTCAGCAGGCTTTCCGGCGGGTAACAGTAGATTTTCTGCTGCTCGACACTGTTTTCGATCTGAGATGCGATCTTTGCTGCCTCCAGCAGTGCTTCTTCCTTTTTCACCTTCTGGGAGGGATCCTCCAGGGGTTCCAGAGGAGGTAGTTCCTCTTCCTCTACCTCAACAACCTTGGGCTTTTTCACCACCATCGGGGGCATTTCCATGGCTGCGGCAGCGGTTTCAAAGCGCTCTTTTGCCTCATTTTGCTCGTTTTTGATGGAAAATTCCGATTCCGGAAGGACGATTTCCCCGGTTTTTTCCTCGATTTTCGGCTCTTCTTTCGGCTCGGAGAAGGGTTTTTGCTCAAATTTTTCCGCGTTTTCAAGGAAAAGATCCCGCTTTTTTGCTTTTTGAGCCTGCTTTTTTTCCGGTTTTTCCGTCTTGGAAAGAGCCGGTGGCTCGTCTACAGGCAGATCAAACTCGGAAATTTTCGCTTTTTTCCGCTCTGCACGATCAATTTGCCGCTGTGCCACATGGTTGACCAGCACTTCTGCCGTGTCCCGATGCTCCCGCACCGGCGGCTCATATTCCGCCCGGGGCCGATTCCGGATGGCCCGGTACAGACTGCCCACTGTCATATTGAAGCTGCTCAGCAACGCCAGAACCAAGGCAACAATAACCAGCAGAACAGCGCCGATCTTGCTGATAATCAGCTCCAGAAACATGGCAAGGATGCCTGCCAACAGGCCGCCGGATGTGCCCTCCACACCGGTTTTCCAAAGCTGCCCCACCATGGCAAGCTCCCATGAAACAGCCGCAGTCTTGCCCAGCAAATGCACCAGAATACCCACGCAGAACGACACAATCAAGGTGCAGCTCACACGCAGGCGCACCGGTCTGCCATCGTGGAACAGCAAAATGATGAAGCACATCAGCAGTGTAAAGGGCATCACAAAAACACCGGCACCTATTAACCCGCGCACCAGATCCACAACCGCAGTGATGACCAGCGCATCTACCTTGAACAGTCCCAGAACCACAAGAACAAATAGAAACAGGCAGACAAATGCGCCGACTTCCCGGCGAATGGGCTTTGGCTGATTCTTGGCTTTGGCTGCCTGTGAGGGTCGCCGCCCGGATTTGGATTTACCGGAGGACCTCGACGAAGTCGAACTTCTCTTTTTTTCAGCCATAGGAAACTCCTTTTATTTATTGATCAAAGACAGAATCAGGGTGACCAGACCGGCTCCCCAGCAGTAGTAGCAAAACGCACCGAAGCTGCCCTTCTGGGTGATGAACTTCAGCAAACGGATAGCCAGATAGCCGCAGACAGCGGCAGTCAGCACACCGGCGATGTACATGGGCATCAGGCTCCAGTCGATACCGGCCTGCGCCGCATCGATCAGGGACAGCAGATTGGCGCCAAGCACAGCGGGAATAGACAGCAGGAAGGAAAACTTCACGGCAAATTCCCGGTCAAAGCCTCGAGCCATACCCACAGAAATGGTGGTGCCAGAGCGGGACAGGCCGGGTACCACGGCAATGGCCTGACCAACGCCAACGATCAGGGCATCCACAACGGTAGCCGTCC
This sequence comes from Candidatus Avilachnospira sp., assembly GCA_045530865.1. GTDB lineage: Bacteria > Bacillota > Clostridia > Oscillospirales > Oscillospiraceae > Avoscillospira. Next base: position 33,146 of record JAZSCX010000112.1, on the reverse strand, counting down.
GCAGATCCTTGCCGCCGCGGTTCATCCGATCAGACAGGAACAGCAGTGTGCCGGTGAGCAGGAACGCAAAACCGATGAAGAAGGTGTTGCTGTAAAGTCCTTCCACCTTATCCTTGATGGGCAGCACCAGAAACAGCGGCAGAGTGCCCAGGATGATAAAGAAGATCATCCGGCGGCTAAGACGATCCGGTTTCTGCCCTCTGGGCAGCTTTCTCACACCGATCATGGTGAAGAACTCCAGAATGATTGCCTTGATCTCCGGCCAGTATGCCACAAACACGGCAAGCAGGGTACCCAGATGCAGCAGGACATCGAAGAACAGATTGTCCGCCTCTACATTCGTCAGCCCGAAGAAATTCTGGAACACCGAAAGATGACCGGAACTGGAAATGGGCAGAAACTCTGCCAGACCCTGCACAATGCCCAGAATGATTGCAGACCAAATGCTCATAAACACAGCCTCCCGACAGCTACAGAAAGTAATACCAGTTTATGATATCATATTTCAGCGCATAATTCCAGTCATGGAATAAAAAAAGAGGCACAGAGAAAAAGTGCCTGCAAGCGAAAACAAAAACACCGCCGGGTGGAAGACCCGGCGGTGTGAAATGCTGTAATTATTTATGAATATAGAGCACGCCGATGGTATCGGGGCCGCAATGGCTGGACACCGTGCAGCCGGCCTGGGTGATACAGATCTCCTTGAAGGGCTGCAGCTCACGCACCGTATCCACGGCCATGTTCACCAGTTCCTTGGAGATGCCGGAATGGGTGACAAACACGCGGTCCAGTTCCAGATCCTCCCGGTCGGACAGGCGGTCGGTGATATACTCCTTCAGGCACTTTTCAAAGGCGCCGCGGTACTTCTTGCCCACGCCCATTTTGCCTTCCTTGACCTCGATGCAGGGCTTCAGCTTCAGCATATTGGCGCCCAGCACTGTCAGTGCCGAGCAGCGACCGCCCTTTTTCAGATATTCCAGCTGATTGAGGATAAAGCTGGCATCTACACGCTCTGCCGTGGCCCGAAGCTCATCGGCGATTTCCGCGCCGGATTTGCCGGCCTCCGCCAGCTCCGCTGCCTTCAGCACCAGCAGACCGTGACCAGTGGAGAGATTGCGGCTGTCCACCACATAGACATTTTCAAATTCCTCCGCTGCCAGACAGGCATTCTGATAGCAGGAGCTGAAATCAGAGCTGATATTCAGATGAATGACGGCATCATATTCCGCCGCATACTTGGCAAACACCGCCTGATAATCCGCAATGTTATTGGCTGCGGTCTTGGGCAGATCGCCGCCGCCGGACACATGGTTATAGATCTGGGCAGGCTCAATGTCCACGCCGTCCCGATAGTTCTTCTCCCCCATGGCAACTGCCAGGGGCATAATGTGGATATCGTGCTGCTGAATCTGCTCACGGCTCAGATCGCAGGTCGAATCCGATGTGATCTTGATTTTCATTCCGAGTTCCAACCTCCTTGGTTTTGGAACAGGCACACACCTTTGCCTGATCACTATATTCCCTCATTTTGGTATTATAACAGACAGATGTTGATTATGCAACCTCTCATATTCCCGTTTTTGCCGCCATAGACTGGTTTGGGAGGGATTTGTATGAAATTCTGGAAGCAAAATTATCGCATTATCCTTTGTTTTACGGCATTGTTTGCCGCCAGCGCCGTCATCTGCGCCGCCGTGAACGGTGCGGCTGTGCAGACCGCAGGGTCATGGGGGCTGCATTTTCAGGAGGATGGACAGCCCCCTGTGGGGAATTCCAACGCCACCGTTCTGGCAGAATACGACGCTGCCTTTCTGGGAGATGTGCAAGAACCGGTGATCTGGCTGACCTTTGACGCCGGCTACGAAAACGGCTGCACCGGACAGATTTTGGATGTGCTCAAGGCCCATGAGGTACCGGCAGCATTCTTTCTGGTGGGAAACTATCTGGAAACCCAGCCGGAACTGGTGCAGCGGATGGTGGACGAGGGACACACCGTGGGCAACCACACCTGGGGCCATCCGGATATGAGCAAAATCGAAGATCCGGAGGCCTTTGCCGCCGAGCTGGAACAGGTGGAGCAGAAATTCCAGGAAATCACCGGACAGGCACTGCCGAAGTTTTACCGTCCACCGCAGGGAATCTACAGTGAAGCCAACCTGAAGCTGGCGCAGGAGCTGGGGTATAAGACCGTATTTTGGAGTCTGGCCTACGCCGACTGGGACAATGACAAGCAGCCCACGGCAGACGAGGCCTTTTCCAAGCTGATCCCCCGGATGCATAATGGGGCGGTGGTACTGCTGCACTCCACCTCCAAGACCAACGCCGCCATTCTGGACGAACTGCTGACCCGCTGGGAGGATCTGGGGTACCGGTTCGGAACATTGGAAGAGCTGTTTGAAAGGTAATGCCTACAGCGGCGCGCCGAGGTCGTCGCGCCCTACAGGTGTCACCAATTTCAGGCCTCCACATATCATGGAATGAACGGGGCGATGCTCCGATTTCTTTCAGGAGGTTTTCGTATGAATTGCAATAACAATGGTCTGTGCGGTCTGGGCGGTGGCAACAACTGGTGGTGGATCATCATCCTGATCCTGATCTTCTGCTGGGGCGGCAACGGCTATAACGGCTGCGACAACAACAACTGCGGCTGCTGCTGAGAAGCTGCGTTACATCAAAAAGCTCCGGGGTGACCCGGAGCTTTTTGCATTCAATGATTACGGCGGCCAAGGGTCTGGCCTCCCTACGGAGAGATCTGTTTTCGCAGAGAGAGCAGCATCCACAGGTTTGGCAGAGCCATGAGGCCGTTGAATAGCTCGGAAACCGTCCATGCTGCTGAGAGATCCATGGTGGCGCCCAGCAAAATTACCGCCGCATAGACCAAGCGATAGACCTGCTCTCCGCGGCGGCCGAACAGATAATCGGCGCACCGGGCGCCATAGAGCTGCCAGCTGATCAGGGTCGCCAACGCCAGCAGGGTAATGCAGACCGACAGCAGTCCTGCCGCGCTGTTTCCGAATACCGTTCCCATTGCCGCTGCTGCCAGTTCCACACCGGCGGCTTCTCCATAGGGTATGGACACACCGCTGACCAGAATGGTCAGGGCTGTCAGGGTACACAGGACGATGGTATCCAGAAAAACCTCGAAAACGCCCATCAGCCCCTGCTCCTCCGGCTTCGCCTCTGCCGAAGCATGGGCCATGGGCGCAGAACCCAGACCGGCTTCATTGGAGAACACGCCCCGGGAGATGCCCCATCGCATGGCCTGCCGGATACCGATCCCTGCCGTGCCTCCCAGCACTGCCTGCGGTGCGAAGGCACCCCGGAAAATGGCGGAAAAAGCCATGGGGAGCCGCTCCCAATGAGCCGTCAGGACGGCTGCGCTGCCAAAGAGGTAGGCCACCGCCACAACAGGCACCAGCCGCTCCATGAGGGTTCCAATTCGCTTTGCGCCGCCCGTGGTCACCAGCACCACCAGCACCGCCACCGCCATACCCGTAAACAGCAGCAGGGGTTCGGGACGAACCTGCGGCAATGCGGTGCGGACGGACGCGGCTATGGTATTGACCTGCGCCAGATTGCCCATGCCAAAGGAGGCCAGAACCGTGCAGCCTGCAAAGAGAGCTGCCAGCTTCGGCTTCCCCATCCCGTCCCGGATGCAGTACATGGCGCCGCCCTGCCACTGACCGTCCACCTTGTGCCTGTAGCGCATGGCAAGCACCACCTCCGCGTACTTGGTGGCCATGCCCAGAAATGCCGAAATCCACATCCAGAACACCGCACCGGGGCCGCCCAAGGCCAAGGCACCTGCCACACCGGCGATATTGCCGGTACCCACCGTGGCAGCCAGCGCCGTGCAAACTGCCTGAAAGGGTGAGACGCCGTCTGTGGGGGCAGTGATGCTCCTGCCCACAAAGCGGAAGGAAGCACCCAGCTTCCGCACCTGCACAAACCGGGTACGGAACGTCATAACAAGCCCCACCAGCAGCATCAGCGCCATGGTGGGAATGCCCCAGAGCAAGTCGGAGAGGGTTTGCAGCATGAGATCACCTCGGACAACAATCATTTTGTGCTTCGCACCCCCCATCAGCCTCGCTATGCTCGGCAGCTTCCCCACAGGGGAAGCCGAGATGCAAAATGCCCCTGTCCATGTGTATGGACAGGGGCTGCGGATTATTCAATTGAATTTTTCATCCACAAGGAAAAAGGCTTCCTCCGGGACGCCCAGCTCGATGAGCGCTTCCATGGTATGAACAGCCTTGGAAGGGATCGGGAAATAATAGTAATCCGTATATTTTCCATCCTTCAGCTCAATTTCCACCGACACATCGCTGTAAGTATTCACAGGCTCCGGACTGACACGCCGGGTATGATAATTGGTGCCCATATTCGCCGCCTTCAGATCCGGCAGCATGGCCTCCTGCCAAAGACGGATGGTCTCCTCCGCGGTGAGAACCAGCTTTTCCGAATAGGTACTATCGGGGAGATTGTAATGAATGCGGCAGTCATCCACATTTTCCACGGTCATGGGCTGCCAGGGCAGCTCCCGGGCCAGGATCATCTCCGCCGTGTTGTCGATCTCCTCGTATTTGTAGATCAGGCTGTTGGGATCCGGCGCTTCGTTCTCAAAAACCGGAAGACGGTAGCTGCGATTGACCTCGGAGCCATCCTTCAGCACATAGGTGATCTCCATGCGGGGCACCCACGCCTCACCGCGGCGGCAGATCTCCTCCGTCTCCTCCTGCCGGTCGAGAATCTCCTGATGGAGATCGATAACCTGCCGGATCCGGACGGGATCCTCCACCGTATGCACCGCACTTTGCAGCTTCACACCGGCAACTTCATCGGGATGGGGCACATAGCCCTCGATGCCCAGCACATCCAGCCGGACGCAGCACAGGAACATGACCACCACTGCCGCGCAGATCCCACATCGCAGGAAATTACGCTTACGGAACACCCGAAGGGTTCGCTGCAGAATGATTTCACCCAGAAAATAGCCCACCACGGCCGCAATCAGCAGACAGACCGCAATCTGCACAAAATAGGTGCTTTCCATGCGCTCTGCGATCATCTCCGCCAGAACCGTGCCGCCCACCAACGCGCAGCCGAAGGTGAACACATAGGCGAACACCGGGCGCAGCGCCTTGATGGCAACCACATCGCCTGCCACTTCCATACGGCGGTGCTTGTACAGGAAGAACGCTCCCACCGTCAAAGCGATGCCCACGGCAGCCAAAATCAGCAGCATGCCCCAGCCTTCAAACCAGGCTTCTGTCAGCATGCCATCCACATGACGCAGTGCAACATCGGGGCCGTTGCCCTCAAAGGCGGCATAGTACAGAGGTGAGAAGGGGCCCATAACCAGATCCCTGGTAAACCGGAAGCCGTAGAGCAGCCCCTCCAGCAGGGCTTTCAGGGTCAGCTCCACCACTGCTGCCACAAAGTTCAAAATCAGATACAGCAGCGGCATGGCCACCAGATTGCCCACCAGCATGGCGCACAGCAGAGAAAGACCAAAATAGAACAGATAGGTCAGGGTCTGGGCAGCGAACCAGATGGCACTCTCTGCAATCAGATTGGTGCCGTTGGCAAAGCCTGCCGCCATGGTCAGACCCATGATCAGGAAATTGGGCACCACACTGCACAGAATACCCGCCAGAAAGTTGGTGGCAAACACCGTCTCCCGGCGAAGGGGCAGCGCGCCGAAGAAATTGGCGCTGCGGCTGCGGAACTGATACAAATGCAGGAACCACGCCACCGCGAAGGAGTAAAGGAAGGACATGATATGGCAGCTGTTGGCCGCGTTATTCAGCACAAACACCCGAATATCCAAGGCAGAGCGCCATTCGGTGGAAAGCATATCCACCGGCAGCAAAATCAGCCAGAACAGCAGATAGGCGCCCCAGAGCAGTGCCGTGCGGGTCACCACCCGCCGCAGCAGCGCACCGTTACAGCAGGACATTCTTGACTTCATAATCCACACCTCCCAGTTCGTAGATAAACACTTCCTCCAGAGACAGCGGCAGTATATCGCACAGCAGTGGATTCAGGGGCTGCAGCTGCGCCTGAACCGTTTCGGCATTGCCGCGGACAATGATGGTCTGCACCCGGCCCACCGCCGAATGGTGCACCACCTTCAGACCCTCCGGCAAGGGCTGCTCCATGACCAGCTGCACCTTGACCATATTCTCCTGCAGATCGGAGAGGCTCCGCTCCAGCATCATGTTTCCCTTGTGCAGGATGCCCACATGATCGCAGATATCCTCCAGCTCCCGGAGATTATGGGAGGAAACCAGCACGGTGGTGCCGTTTTCCGCCACATCCTCCAGAATGATGCTCATGATCTGCCGCCGCATGACCGGATCCAGTCCGTCCACCGGCTCATCCAGCACCAGAACCTCCGGGCGGCAGGAGATGGCAAGCCAGAAGGCCGCCTGCTTCTGCATACCCTTGGAGAACCGACGAATGGGCTTTTTTACATCCAGCGTGAAGACCTTGCCAAGGCTCAGGAAGCGGTTTTCATCGAATTTCGGGTAAATACCCGCGTACAGCCGTTTCAGATCCAGAATGGTATCGGAGGTCTCAAAGAAGATCTCATCAGGGATGCACACCATGGTGTTTTTCAGCTTTTCGTTTTCATAGACCGGCTCGCCGTCGAGGGTGACGGTGCCGCTGTCAGGCCGGTAGACGCCCATGATATGGCGGATCACTGTGGATTTGCCGGCGCCGTTGGGGCCAACCAGTCCATAAACCGCCCCGCGGGGCACGTTCAGGCTCAGATCGTCCAGCGCCTTAAAGCCGTCAAAGGTTTTTGTCAGATTTTTTACTTCAAGCATGGCTGTCCTCCTGTTCCAGTTCCTCCAGCATGGTGATCAGGGATTCCTTTTTTACGCCCAGCCGCAGCAGCTCCTGCGCCGCTTCCCGGAATTGCTCCGTTTTGGCTGCCCTACGGCCTGCGTCCACCTCCTGAATGGGAGAGACAAAGGAGCCCTTTCCCGTCATGGAACAGATAAAGCCCTCATGCTCCATCTCCCGGTAGGCCCGCTGGATGGTATTGGGATTGATGGCCAGCTGCCCCGCCAGCTCCCGCACACTGGGCAGACGCTCTCCCGTCTGCAGCGCGCCGGATAAGATCAGACGGCACAGCCCTTCCTTGATCTGCACGTAGATCGGTCTCGGGTCCCGCGTGTTGATGGTGATCAAGGTATTTCCTCCCTCCGTGTATGAATTGATTTAATACAGTTAGTATACAAGGGTTAAACTCTGCTGTCAATGCCCCCCGGAAATATTCATAAAATCTTAAACACTTTTTCCACTGATATCATATAATGTAGATAGAAGGGGGCGATGGCTATGTTCCACACTGATCGGTGTCGGCAGGGTAGCCGCGCAGGGTGCGCGGCATAGGCGAAAGCCTGCTGGGCGGCTGAGACCGCTTGCCTGCACATCACCGAAAAAGAAACAAAACGCTTACCGCAGTCGACGGCGGTAGGCGTTTTTTTGCCGGGTGCTGCATCATGAATTTTGATTTGACGAAGCTGATAAAATACGATAGAATGAGGGCAGACTATGTTGGAGGGGTACGCCATGGTGCTGCTTTGCCCGGTGTGCGGGGAGGAACTTCATAAACAGGAACGCACATGGCGCTGCTCTGGAAACCACTGCTTTGATGAAGCAAGACAGGGTTATGTTAACCTTTTGACCGTTGACCGCAAGCACGCCAGACATCCCGGCGACACCAAGGAGCAGGTTGCTGCCCGAAAAGCCTTTCTGGACGCCGGATTTTATGCCCCCATTGCCCAAAAGGTATGCGAAATGACGGCACCGCTGGCTCCCAAAGCTGTACTGGACGCCGGCTGCGGCGAAGGCTATTACCTGACCCAGCTGCAGGAACAGCTGCCCGAAACGGCCTTTGCCGGTGTGGACATTTCCAAGGATGCAGTGCGCTTTGCCGCCGTGCGGAATAAGCAGGCACTGTGGCTCACAGCCACCGCCGCCGCGCTCCCCTTCCCTGACGGCAGCTTTGACGGTGTGCTTTCCATGTTCGCCCTGACGGTGGAGCAGGAATTTGCCCGGGTACTGACCAAAAACGGCTGGTATCTGCAGGTTCTTGCCGGACCGGAGCATCTGATGGGGCTGAAATCCATCATCTACCCCGAAATTCTTCGCAAGGAAAAGACCCTCCATCCGGAGCTGCAGGGTTTCTGTCTGGAACGCAGCAAGACCCTCACCTTTTCCTTCACCGTGGACAGCGCAGAACAGGTACAGAACCTGCTGAGCATGACGCCCCACTTCTGGCGTATCTCCAAAGAGGGCGCCCAGCGGCTGGCTGCCACCCATACCCTGACCGATCAGGCACAGGTGATTTTCAACCTTTACCGCAAGGAGGATTCCCATGCTGGATAAACTGCGGGTCGTAGAAGCACGGTACGCCGAAATGCACGAGCGCTCCATGCAGCCCGATTTCTACAACGATCCCAAAGCCGCCACCAAACTGCTGCGGGAGCAGCGGCAGCTGGCGCCCATCGCGGAAGCCTTCCGCACATATGAAAAAACCAAAAAGGAACAGCAGGATCTGCGGGAAATGCTGGACGGGCCGCTGGATCCCGATATGCGGGAGCTGTGTCAGGAGGAGTTCACCCAGACCAAGAAGGTTCTGGAGGGGCTGGAACAGCAGCTGAAAATTTTGCTGCTGCCCCGGGATCCCAACGATGACAAAAACGTGATTGTGGAGATCCGCGGCGGCGTGGGCGGTGAGGAAAGCGCCCTGTTTGCCCACTCCCTGTTCCGGATGTATTCCATGTACGCCGACAAGCACGGCTTCCGGGTGGAGCTGATGAACTACAACGAAACCGAGCTGGGCGGCATCAAGGAGGCCGACTTTGTGATCTCCGGCGAAGGCGCCTATTCCCGGCTGAAATTTGAAAGCGGCGTCCACCGGGTGCAGCGGGTACCCGAAACGGAATCCGGCGGCCGGGTGCACACCTCCACCGCCACGGTGGCGGTGCTGCCGGAAATGGACACGGTGGACGTGGATATCCGCCCCGAGGACATCGAAATGCAGGTCTACCGGGCCTCCGGCGCCGGCGGCCAGCACGTCAACAAGACCTCCTCCGCCGTGCGGCTGATTCACAAGCCCACAGGCATTGTGGTAGCCTGTCAGGAAGAACGGAGCCAGCTGCAGAACCGGGAAAAATGTATGCAGATGCTGGCCTCCAAGCTCTATGAGATCGAGCAGACCCGCATCAACGATGAGTTTTCCTCCGAGCGCCGCAGTCAGGTGGGCACCGGCATGCGCAACGAGCGCATCCGCACCTACAATTTCCCCCAGGGACGCGTCACCGATCACCGCATCGGCCTGACCCTGTACAAGATCGATTCCATCATGGACGGCGATCTGGACGACATCATCGACGCACTGATCACCGCCGATCAGGCAGAGAAACTGCAGAGCAGTCATTAAGAACCGCCATTCACCCCTCAGTCACGCTTCGCGTGCCAGCTCCCCTCAAGGGGAGCCTTAGGAGCTTCTCATGGATACAAAACTGTTTACCGCGCCTCTGACAGAGGACGAACTGCATACAGCTGCGGAGATCATCCGAAACGGCGGACTGTTGGGCATTCCCACGGAGACCGTCTACGGTCTGGGCGCCAACGCACTGGACGCCGACGCCTGCCGCCGGATCTATGAGGCCAAAGGCCGTCCGCAGGACAATCCCCTGATCATCCACATTCCGGAGGCGGGCTGGCTGACCCGCTACTGCCGGGAAGTGCCGCAGGAGGTCTACGCGCTGGCGGACGCCTTCTGGCCCGGGCCTTTGACCATGATCCTGCCTAAAAAAGACATCGTTCCCATGCGCACCACCGGCGGACTGGACACCGTAGGCGTCCGGTGCCCCGATCATCCCGTGACCCTGGAGATCATCCGCCGTGCCGATGTACCCATTGCCGCACCCTCCGGCAACCTCTCCGGCAGGCCCAGCCCCACCACTGCACAGCACATGATCGAAGATATGAACGGCCGCATCGATGGCATTGTGGACGGCGGCCCCTGCGGTGTGGGTGTGGAAAGTACCATCATCGATCTGACCTGCACGCCGCCTCGGCTCCTTCGTCCCGGCGGACTGCCGCTGGAAGCATTGCAGGCCGTTCTGGGCGACATCGAAGTAGACAAGGCCGTAGTTTCCAAGCTGGCAGAGGGAGAAAAACCCAAAGCCCCCGGCATGGCTTACCGCCACTATGCGCCGAAAGCTCCCGTCACCGTGGTGGCAGGCGATCCGGACAAGAGCGCTGCCTACATTCTGGATCACCTGAACGACCGTTCTGGAATTATCTGCTTCCATGAGTACATCTCCGCTTTTGCCGGACATGCGGTGCATGATCTGGGTCACCGGGACAACAAAGCAGAGCAGGCACAGCACGTTTTTGACGCTCTGCGCACCTTTGACGAAACCGATGTGATAGAAATCTGGGCGCAATGCCCCGACAGCAGCGGATTGGGCATGGCCGTGGAAAACCGGCTGAAAAAAGCCGCGGGATTTCATGTGATAGAAGTTAATTGAAAATTGAAAATTGACAGTTGACAATTAAGGTGTCGCTGACGCGACAATTGAATGATTATCATAAACTGCCACCAACGAACTACCCTTTCCGTTTTGATTGTACCGCTTTCATATTTGCATCGCAGAAATTGAAAATCCATCCGCGAAGCGGATACCATCATTGTCAATTATCCATTATCAATTGTCAATTAAAACCGGAGGTTTTATGATCATCATCGGCATTACCGGCGGGACAGGCTGTGGCAAGACCACGGCTCTGCTGGCGCTGGAAGAACTGGACTTTCATATCATCGACTGCGACGCCCTGTATCATCAGCTTCTGCAGACGGACCGCGCCATGCTGGATGCCATCAACGTTACCTTCCCTGGTACGGTGGAGAACGGGGTGCTTCAGCGCAAGCTGCTGGGACAGCAGGTCTTTGCCGATCCGGCAGCATTGGAGCGGCTCAACCGCACCGTCTGGCCCTTTGTGAACCATGCCGTGGAGGCCATTCTCCGGGAAAAGTCGCCCCATCCCTGCGCCATCGATGCCATCGGTCTGCTGGAAAGCGGACTGGACAAGCTGTGCACCCACACCGTTGCCATCACCGCGCCGGAGGACGTCCGCGTGGCACGGCTCATGGCCCGGGAGGGCATTTCCGAAGAATATGCCCGACTGCGTATCCGTGCCCAAAAATCCAATGAAGTCTTTGCCGCTGCCTGCGGCATGACCATAGAAAACCATGACAGCTGTGCCGCGGATTTCCAAACCCGCTGCAAGGCGATCTTTCAAACCATTCTCAAGGAGGACCCAAAATGAGCGAACTGCGGGAAAAACTGATGTACAAACCCAAGCACGGCTGGGATCGGATCTCCGCCGAGGACAAAGAGGCCATGGAAGCCTACTGCAAGGACTACCGCGCATTTCTGGACAACGGCAAGACCGAGCGCAACTGCGTGGATTACACCATCGGGCTGGCAGAAGCCCGGGGCTATGTGGAATACAAGCCCGGTATGGCGCTGGAACCCGGCACTAAGGTCTATGTGAACAACCGTGGCAAGGGCATTATGCTGGCGGTCATCGGCAAGCAGCCTCTTTCCGCCGGCGCCAACATCGGCGCTGCCCACACCGACGCCCCCCGGCTGGATATGAAGCCCAATCCCCTGTATGAGGATGCGGAGCTTGCCTATTTCAAGACCCATCATTACGGCGGCGTCCGCAAATACCAGTGGGTCACCGTGCCGCTGGAGCTCCACGGCGTTGTGGTCAAGGCCGACGGCACCTCCGTCAAGGTTCGCATCGGCGATCAGCCCGAAGATCCCCAGTTTGTTATCAACGATCTGCTGCCCCATCTGGGCCGTGAGCAGAGCAAAAAGCCTCTGGGCGAGGCCATCCCCTCCGAAAGCCTGAACATCGTGGTGGGCAGCTGCCCCCTGAAGGATGAAGAGGGTGCTGACCGGGTGAAGCTGGCCGTGCTGAACATCCTCCATGAGAAATACGGCATCGTGGAAGAGGATTTCATCTCCGCCGAGCTGGAGGCCGTTCCCGCCGCCAACTCCCGGGAACTGGGCTTCGACCGCAGCCTGCTGGGCGCCTACGGTCACGATGACCGGGTCTGCGCCTATGCGGAGCTGGCCGCCCTGTTTGAGCTGGATGTGCCCAACCGCACCGCCGTTTGCATCTTTGCCGACAAGGAAGAGATCGGCTCCGACGGCGTGACCGGTATGAAGTCCGATGCCTTCGACTGGTTCATGGAGCAGATGTGCCTGACTCAGGGCACCGACCTGCGCACCTGCTTTGCCCATTCCTTCTGCCTGTCCGCAGACGTCTGCGCCGCCTATGATCCCAATTTCGCTGAGGTCTATGAGCGCCGCAACAGCGCCTATGTCAACTACGGCATCGGCTTGTGCAAGTACACCGGTTCCGGCGGCAAGGGCGGCGCTTCCGACGCCTCCGCAGAGCTGGTGGGCTATATCCGCAAGCTGTTCAACGACAACGGCGTCATCTGGCAGATGTGCGAAATGGGCAAAACCGATGCCGGCGGAGGCGGTACCGTTGCCAAGTTCATGGCAGAGCGCAACATCGATACTCTCGATGCCGGTGTGCCGGTGCTCTCTATGCACGCCCCCTACGAAACCGTGGCAAAGCTGGACTGCTACATGACCTACAAGGGCATGAAGGCCATCTTTGAGGCGTAAGACAATTAAAATAAAGGCTCCCTTGTGCAAAGGGAGCCTTTTTATTTTATTCGGAGGTTCTTTCGTATTCGTAGATCTTCCGCACGTCCTCTTTGTTGCGGACAATGAAAACCAGAATACACACAAAGGCCACCGAGGCAAAGCCCAGCGTCACATAGCGGTAGGGGAACCATTCGCCCAGGGCGCCTGCCAGCAGCTGCACCAGTGCCATACCCACACTGATCAGCACGTTGAACAGGCCGTTGATCCGCGCCCGCATATCCTGCGGCAGATAGGTCTGGGTGGCCGCCTCCCGGAGGGTCGCCGTATTGACACCCAGAAAGCCGCAGAGAAATTTCAGCACCAGCATCACCGGATAGGCCAGAAACAGCAGCAGACCATCACAGATCTCATAGAGCATATACACCCGCACAGTCAGCCAGTAGCGGCGGTTCCGGGGGATTTTGAACAGATAGTGCACCACCGCGCCCACGGCTCTGCCGATTGTCTCCGCAGAGGTCAGCAGAGAGAACATGGTGGTGGTCAGGATGCTGGAAGACTGAAAATGGGCCATGGTCATGAGGTAATTGCCGTTTCCCGTAGCGTTGGTGATGGTCATATAGGTGTACATATTGCGGATACCCTTTTCCTGCTTCAGGTATCGGAAGCTCTCCGTCATATCACGGAAGTAGGTCTTGATCCGGAGTTGGATAGGCTCGTGCTTCTTCTCCACGGGGGTATGCTGCCATGTGATCATGGCCTCAAAGGTGGCGGCAACCGCCAGCAGAACGCCCTCCGCCAGCAGGATGCACTCCACGCCCCAGCGTTCATAGACAATGGCTGCCAGCGGCGTGACCAGTGTGGTGGTGATGGGATAGATAAAAGAGCTGACCGAATAGCCCTTTTGCTCGAAGCCGGCCGGAATCAGATCGGGGTACCAGCTGCCGTAGGTGATGGAATAGACCGATCCGATGGAGCCGCAGATGAAGCTGAACAGGACATAGGCGCCATACCGGAATCCAAAATTCCGCACATACAGGAAAAACAACAAAAAGACCACCGCATTGAGATAATCCAGCGATACGATCACCCGTTTGCGGTTGCACCGGTCGATCAGGGGTGCCAGCAGCACCGGAAGCGTCATGCCCGGCACCATGGAGGCTGCCGCAAACAGGCCGCTGAGTAGGGTACTCTCCGTCTGGTCAAAGACCACCAGACTCAGCGCCAGCTGCATGGCAACGCCGCCAATGGCGCTGATGAGGGTACCAAGGGTAATAATAGTAAAGTTTCTTGTCCAAAGAGTTGGTTTCATGGGGGTCTCCTTTTTTGATATCAGGATGCTGCCTGCACCGGAACGGGCAATGCCCGTTCCCTACAAACAGCTTCGAAAGTGCCCGCACCGTTTCTGAGTTTTATTCTAGCAGACACTGGAACAAAAGAAAGAAACCCCACCGGGAGCCGGTGGGGTTTTGTGGGTCTTATCTACGGCTTCTGTTTGCAAAGCAATCGCTGCAGTAGATGGGACGGTCGCCGCTGGGCTGGAAGGGAACCTTGCAGTCCTTGCCGCACTCGGAGCAAACTGCGTCGTACATCACGCGCTCAGGACGGGGAGCGACGCCCTTACGGGCTGCACGGCAGGACTTGCAGCGCTGGGGCTCGTTCTCGAAGCCGCGCTCTGCGTAGAACTCCTGCTCACCGGCGGAGAAAACGAACTCCTGGCCGCAGTCTTTGCAAACTAAAGTCTTGTCAGTATACATAAATGAACCTCTTTTCTTGCCCTCTCTTTTGGGGTCCTGTTTCTACAGGTAATTTGGATTATAAACCAGAATTCCGGGAAAGTCAATGAAAGGACAAGATTTTCTTGGAAGAATTTATTTTTCGATGATCATATCCACCGCATCCCAGTTCTCTCCGTGGAGATCCATATGGATCACTCCATGATCCGTTTCCCGGAAGCCCAGCCGCTCATAGCAGGCCCGCGCCCGGCTATTGCACAAAAATACCCGCAGATCCGCCAGCTCTGCACTCATCTCGCCGAAGATCACTTCATCCAGAACCTGCCGCAGCATCCGGCTGCCAAGGCCCTTGCCCCGCAGTTCGGGATTGAGGATAAACAGGCCGATGTGGATCATCTTTTTCGCCGAATCGGCCACCTTGACCATGATATGGCCCACAGGCACACCATTCTCCTCCGCAATCAGCGGGCGGAAGGTGGGATCCTTTGCATGGCGCTCCTGCAGTAAGGCTGTCAGCTGCTCGCCCGTAACGGGCCAGCTTGCAAAACAGGCCGCCGACCAGATTCGCATGGTGTATTCATCTGTAACCCAAGAGGCCACCAGATCCCCATCCGCAGGGGTATAGTCTCTCAGCTGCAGCATATGCATTCCTCCCAAAAGCAAAAGTGCCGCAGGCGCAGCACTTTTGTGTTATGTAAACTTAAATGACGTTCTTCAGGTTAGCGTGCTTGGCGGCATCGGCGGCACGGCGCAAATCCGCAATGGAGGCACCCTCCAGAATCATCCGGTAGTAGCCCAGAATCATCTTCGCAAGCTCGCTTTCAGCCTCCAGCTTGGAAACCTCCGCCAGCACACCGGCGGCAGTCTCCACAGACTGCTCCAGACCCTCAGTTTCGTCGATATAGCGCTTCAGTCCGGCAGCGGCGCCCACGGTGATGTAAGCAGGGGTGATGCCCTGTGCCAGCGCCAGCGAGGAAGAACCGATGAGGCGGTCATCGGGGCTCAGCTTTCTGGCGGGGTCGCCGCCCACACGCTGGCAGGTATCCTTCAGCGCTGCGTTGGTGAAGCGGTACAGCAGATCGGTGATATGCAGCTGAATCTCCGGGAGGGACACGCCATATTTGCCGCTCAGCGCCATAGCGCTTTCCAGCATGGCATTCTGCACCAGAATGCGGATGTCCGCCACATCAATAGATTCATAGATGTACTGCAGACCCAGCAGGTCGCCCAAGTAAGCGCAGGTGGCATGACCCATGTTGTGGATGTACAGCTTGCGCTTGATATAGAAATCGAAGGGCTCGAAGGGCACCATGTTCTTGATTTCAGGAATTTCACCCTTGAAGGCCTCCTTGTCCACCGGCAGGAAGCCGTAGCTCTCCACGCAGACGCGCATGGGCTCGCCGTCCTTCATCTCATCGGTCTGGACGGGAACCATACGGCCGATGGAGGCCTCCACCAGACCCACGGTCTCATCGAACTTGGCACATTCTTCCTCGGTGAGCTGGGCCTTCAGCATGCCTTCCAGCACCTTATTGGCGTCCATCAGGTTTTCGCAGATGATAATGTTCAAAGGAGCACCGCCCATGGCCCAGCGCTTGCGCAGACCAGCCACGATGTTGGGCACGATGAACTTCAGAATTCTTGCGCCCACGGCGGTAGCCATGATCTCGCAGTTGGCGATGACATCGGAGGCCGCCTCGGCATCGTTGCCGTTGACGGCGGTGACGTTGGGCGTCCAGACATCTTCAAAACCCTCGGTGGTGACATAGCGGACGGGATATGTGCGGTTTTCCTGCAGGGCCTTGACCACGGGCTCCGCCACATCGATGAAGGTCACCTCATAGCCGGAATGGGCCAGCAGGGCTCCGATAAAACCGCGGCCAATGTTGCCGCCGCCGTACATAACAGCTTTTTTCATGATTTTCTCTCCTTTTATCAGCCGTAAAGATCGTAGAGCTTCAGAACTTCTTCTGCCGTTTTCACGCCGTCAGAGGCAGAAACCTCGCCGAGGGAGGCTGCTGCAGCGCAGGCGCCCAGCTTCAGGGCGCCGGTCATATCCATACCGGTCTCGGCAGCATAGAGCACACCGGCGCAGAACGCATCGCCTGCACCCACGGTGCCCTTGATCCAGCCCTTGGGCAGCTTCAGGCTGGGGACTTCAAAATACTCGCCGTTTTCATCGATGCCGCAGCCCACTTCGGGACAATGGATGACTGCCCATGTGGAAACGCCCAGCGCTTTCAGCTTCCGCAAGGCCTCGGGCATATTCTCCGTATGGAGAGAGCCGTCCTCATCCCGGAGGCGGACACCGGTGGTCTGCTGGGCTTCCAGCTCGTTGATCACGCAGTAATCGGCATATTTCAGCGCAGGGGTCACCAGCCGTGCAAACCGGTCGCCGGTTTCGGAAACCACATCAATGGAGGTTTTCATACCGGCCTTCTGGGCGCGGTGCAGAAGCCGTGCCATGCGGGTACCGTATTCGGGGTCGGCGGCATCCAGTGCAGGCAGCAGCAGGATATAGCCGATATGGAAAATGTTCACATCCAGCGTGTCCCAGTCGATGTGATCTTCACAGTAGTAGGCATTGGCGCCGGCGTGCTGGAAGAAGGTACGCTCCTTGGTCTGGTTGTTGCTCATAACGGCGGTAAAGGACGTCCGGCCGCTGCGCTTGACCATACCCAGATCGATGTTGGGGTACTTGCTCATCTCCTGCAGGATGAAATCGCCCTCAGCGTCATGGCCTGCAAAGCCGGAGGCCACCAGATGCATACCGGGATCCAGACGGGCCAGATCAGTGATGGTATTGCACACGGAACCGCCGGTAGAGTTCTGGATGCCCTCGGTGATGTGGGTCAGCTCATTCTGATTGGGCCAGGTCTCGATGGGATAGGTGATATCCACGATCATATTGCCGGCACAGCAAATGCCTTTTCTCATATGTCCATGCTCCTCTTTGTCTTGCGTTGATTTTTGATCTATAGAAAATTGTACCTTTTTTGGCGCAAAATTGCAAGCCTATTTAAAAAATAGACAGTCATCGCAGGACTGCAAGTACCCGCTCGGCGTTTTTCCATGCGATCTGTTCGATCTCGCTTTCATGGAAGCCTGCTTGCTCCATGGCCTGAAACAGCAGCGGCATCCGGTCGGCGCTGCCGATCTCCAGATCACCGCAGATCCCATCCAGATCGGAACCGACAGCGGCACATTCCAGACCACCCACCAGCACCATATGCCGCAGATGGCGCACCATATCCGCAATCCGGCTGTCGGGATCATGGATATCCTGCCGCAGGAACAGCGGGCTGAAATTTACGCCCATGATGCCGCCCTGGTCTGCCAGAGCACGGATCATTTCATCACTCATGCTTCTGGGATGGGGATTGAGGGCACGGCAATTGGAATGGGAAGCCACAAAGGGCTCCCGGCACAGCTCCGCCACATCCCAAAATCCGCCGTCGGACAGATGGGACACATCTACCAGCATCCCCAGTTCCTGCATCCGCCGCACAGCGTCTTTACCAAACGGCGTAAGGCCCTGCGCCATAACGGCGGAATCAAAAGAATTGGGGCTGCCGAAACAGTTGACATAATTCCAAGTCAATGTGATCAGGCGAATGCCTTGCTCATAGAACCGTTCCAGCCGCTCCATGCTGCCGTTCACGGCGCGGCCATCCTCCAAGGTCAGAAAACCGGAGATCTTTTCTTCCTCCCGGTTGCGGCGGTAGTCCTGCAAATTTCGTGCCGGGGCAAGCTTTTCATCAAGAGAGTTATGGAATATTTTCAGAAGCGCTTCGATATAGCCGTCATCGTCGGAACCCGGTTCCACCGGATGGGGCATCATAAAGATGGCAAAAAACTGCGCCAGACAGCCGCTTTTTTCCAGCCGCTCCACATCCACCATGGCCTCGGGAAGTACGTTCAAAGACGAAGCGCCCAGTTCCCACGCCCGCATCAGCGTATCGCAGTGAAAATCAATGTATGGAATCATTGCCAATCCCTCCTGCTGTCAGTATAGCGCACCTGCAGGGAAAGTCAAGTTTCAGGGGCTCCCCTGCCACGCAAAATCCCCACCGATTACCCGGTGGGGATCAGCGGATCATATGATAAGTGTGGAGGACGGTAGATATCGCACCCACCCATGGTCAGCACATATGCGATCCTCCGTATAGACATCCCCCGGATTACCCCGGGGGTTGTTCATCAGGTTATGCGATCAGCCCTTGATAGCAGCCTGGGCGGCGGCCAGACGGGCGATGGGAACACGGAAGGGAGAGCAGGAGACATAGTCCAGACCGATCTGGTGGCAGAACTCCACGGATGCGGGGTCGCCGCCGTGCTCGCCGCAGATGCCCAGCTTCAGGTCGGAGCGGGTCTGACGGCCCAGCTCGCAGGCGGTCTTGACAAGACGGCCAACACCGGTCTGATCCAGCTTGGCAAAGGGATCGGACTCGTAGATCTTGCCTGCATAGTAGGCATCCAGGAACTTGCCGGCGTCGTCACGGGAGAAGCCGAAGGTCATCTGGGTCAGATCGTTGGTGCCGAAGGAGAAGAACTCAGCTTCCTTGGCGATCTCGTCAGCGGTCAGAGCAGCTCTGGGGATCTCGATCATGGTGCCGACCTTGTAGGTCATATCGGAACCGGCGGCAGCGATCAGAGCGTCAGCAGTCTCGACAACAGTCTTCTTGACGAACTGCAGTTCCTTGACTTCGCCAACCAGAGGGATCATGATCTCGGGAACCATATCCCAGTCGGGATGCTTGGCCTTGATGTTCAGAGCGGCCTTGATGACGGCGCGGGTCTGCATGGCAGCGATTTCGGGATAGGTGACAGCCAGACGGCAGCCGCGGTGACCCATCATGGGGTTGAATTCGTGCAGGCCGGAGATGATAGCCTTGATATCGGCAACGGACTTGCCCATTTCGGCAGCCAGCTCAGCAATGTCGGCCTCTTCGGTGGGAACGAACTCGTGCAGAGGGGGATCCAGATAACGGACGGTCATGGGACGGCCCTCCAGAGCCTCGTACATGGCCTCAAAGTCGCCCTGCTGCATGGGCTCCAGCTTAGCCAGAGCAACTTCACGCTGCTCAACGGTGTCGGAGCAGATCATTTCGCGGATGGCCTTGATGCGGTCGCCCTCGAAGAACATATGCTCGGTACGGCACAGGCCGATGCCTTCGGCGCCGAACTTGACAGCCTGCAGGGTATCACGAGGGTTATCGGCATTGGTGCGAACCTTCAGACGGCGGAAGCTGTCAGCCCATGCCATGATGCGGCCGAACTCGCCGGAGATAGAAGCGTCAACGGTGGGGATGGCTTCGCCGTAGATGTTGCCGGTGGAGCCGTCCAGAGAGATCCAGTCGCCTTCCACATAGGTGCGGCCGCCCAGCTCGAACTTCTTGTTCTCTTCGTCCATCTTGATGGCGCCGCAGCCGGAAACGCAGCAGGTGCCCATGCCGCGGGCAACGACAGCAGCGTGGGAGGTCATGCCGCCGCGGACAGTCAGGATGCCCTGAGAGGCGACCATGCCTTCGATATCTTCGGGAGAGGTCTCCAGACGAACCAGACAGACCTTTTCACCGCGCTCAGCCCAAGCCTTGGCGTCCTCAGCGGTGAAGACGATCTTGCCGCAGGCTGCGCCGGGGGATGCGGGCAGAGCGGAGGCAACGGGAGTGGCCTTCTTCAGAGCAGCGGGGTCGAACTGAGGATGCAGCAGGGTGTCCAGGTTTCTGGGGTCGATCATGGACACAGCCTTCTTCTCGTCGATCATGCCCTCGTCCACCAGGTCGCAGGCGATCTTCAGAGCGGCGGCAGCGGTACGCTTGCCGTTACGGGTCTGCAGCATATACAGCTTGCCGTTCTCAACGGTGAACTCCATATCCTGCATATCGCGGTAGTGGTTTTCCAGAGTGGCGCAGACTTCCACGAACTGTTTGTATGCTTCGGGGAACTTGTCAGCCATTTCGGAGATGGGCATGGGAGTGCGGACGCCGGCGACGACGTCTTCGCCCTGTGCGTTGGTCAGGAATTCGCCCATCAGCTTCTTTTCGCCGGTGGCGGGGTTACGGGTGAACGCAACACCGGTGCCGCAGTCGTCGCCCATGTTGCCGAAGGCCATGGACTGGACGTTGACAGCAGTGCCCCAAGAGCCGGGGATATCGTTCATGCGGCGGTAGACAATGGCGCGGGGGTTGTTCCAAGAGCGGAACACGGCCTTGACGGCGCCCATCAGCTGTTCCTTGGGATCCTTGGGGAACTCAGCGCCGATCTTGGCCTTGTACTCAGCCTTGAACTGCTCAGCCAGTTCCTTCAGGTCGTCAGCAGTCAGCTCCACGTCCAGAGTGACGCCGCGGTCTTCCTTCATCTTGTCGATGAGCTCTTCGAAATACTTCTTGCCGACTTCCATAACAACGTCGGAATACATCTGGATGAACCGGCGATAGCAGTCATAGGCCCAGCGGGGGTTGCCGGACTTCTTGGCGATGACTTCCACGACTTCCTCGTTCAGACCCAGATTCAGGATGGTATCCATCATGCCGGGCATGGAAGCACGGGCGCCGGAACGGACGGAGACCAGCAGAGGATTCTCCAGATCGCCGAACTTCTTTCCGGTGATTTCTTCCATCTTGACGATGTATTCCATAATCTGGCTCTGGATTTCGTCATTGATCTTTTCGCCGTCTTCGTAGTACTGGGTGCAGGCTTCGGTGGTGATGGTGAAGCCCTGGGGAACAGGCATGCCCAAACTGGTCATTTCGGCCAGGTTGGCGCCCTTGCCGCCCAGCAGCTCGCGCATGCTGCCGTTGCCTTCAGAGAACAGATAAACAAACTTGGTAGACATTAGTAAGTTGACCCCTTTCTAATTTTTCAAAACGTCCTTGTCTTGAATAGCATTCTTTTTTCTATAGATGTTCTTACCAGTAAAATAATATAACACATTTTTTCCATATTGCAAACATAAATATGTGTAAAACCAAGAAAAAAAAGAAATTTTTTCCTTTGCAACAGATATATCCCGGAAATTCCGCATTAGGCGGAATTTGTCCGCTTGATGCGGACAAAATAAATTAAAAATAATTCTTATTTTCCTCTTTACAAACAGAAAAACCTATGCTATAATAATAAGCGTAATAAGAACCATTACCAAAATGGAGGTGCCAATGGAACGACTCAGAAAACACAGTAAAAAACGCGATGCCATTCTCGAGTGCATCGCCGGAACCAAGTGCCACCCCTCCGCCGAATGGGTCTATCAACAGCTGAAGCCTGATATTCCTGATCTGAGCCTTGGAACAGTCTACCGGAACATCTCCATGTTCAAGGAAGAGGGCGTCATTCAGTCCATCGGCGTTGTCAATGGGTTGGAGCGGTTTGACTACACCACCGAGCCCCACACGCACTTCATCTGTACTGCCTGCGGGCAGGTGCTGGATCTGGACAATGTGGTCCTCCC
Source organism: Candidatus Avilachnospira sp. (assembly GCA_045530865.1). Taxonomy (GTDB): domain Bacteria; phylum Bacillota; class Clostridia; order Oscillospirales; family Oscillospiraceae; genus Avoscillospira. The sequence goes on along the minus strand of JAZSCX010000112.1, from coordinate 11,241 downwards.
GGCCGCCGTTCTGGAGGACGCGGCATCCGGCGGAACCATCACATCCTACCAGCTGTTATTTACCGGCACCTGCGCCCAGTGTGCCGAGCACTCCCACAACACTATCAACTAAACAAAGATTTTAGGAGGACAAGATCATGAAGAAGTACGTATGCCCCGTTTGCGGTTATGTTCACGAAGGCGAAATCCCCGCTGATTTCCGCTGCCCCATCTGCAAGGTTCCCGGCTCCAAGTTCAAGCCCATGGAAGAAGGCAAGCTGGCCGCTGAGCACGAGTACGGCGTTTACGGCAAGACCGTAGCCAACAATGCCGATATCTCCGCCGAAGACAAGGCTTTCATCCGCGAGCAGCTGTTCGCCAACTTCAACGGCGAGTGCGCTGAGGTCGGTATGTATCTGTGCATGGCCCGTATCGCTCACCGCGAAGGCTATCCCGAAATCGGCCTGTACTGGGAAAAGGCAGCTTATGAAGAAGCCGAGCACGCAGCAAAGTTCGCAGAGCTGCTGGGCGAAGAGCTGGAGCCCAACATGAAGGCCAGCACCAAGGCCAACCTGGCATGGCGTGTGGACTGCGAGTTCGGCGCAACTGCCGGCAAGTTCGATCTGGCAAAGGTCGCCAAGGCCAACGGTCTGGACGCCATCCATGACACCGTCCATGAAATGGCCCGCGACGAAGCCCGTCACGGTAAAGCCCTGAAGGGCCTTCTGGACCGCTATTTCGCCTAATCCAGGAGGTACCATCATGGTTGAGAATTACATGGTATGCAACTGCAAACAGGTGAGCTATGGCGCCATTCTGGACGCCCTCCACGAGCTTGACAAGTTTGATGATGTCCTGAAAGCCTTCGAAGATGTGCAGGCAATCACTCACTGCTCCACCGGCTGCGGCGGCTGCCACAGCAAGGTGTTGGACGTGATCTCCGAGGTCATGATGGGACATAAATAAAAAGTAACGACCCCGGAAGCAGTGAACAGAACCAGCAAAAACGGACAATAGACACCCCCCTTGATGTAGGATAATAACTATGAACAGCCCCAGTTTGTGTGGACAGCACAAACTGGGGCTGTTCACGCCGCTTCCGGGGATTATTTTATCGTTTCTGCGGAGAAGGTTTCCCCTTTCCGTTTCTATGGAACATCCGACCGGCCATCTTTCCCGCCTTGTGAATTGATTGATTTTATGGTATAATAACTGCAAAGGCAGTTATTATACCGAATTATCGCCATTTTCCTCCCCGGCTTTGCCGGGAACCGGAAAATATGGCTATATTATACCATTTTGCTTACGCTTCATGGTATAATGACCGTAATTATGAAAGAGGTGGTCAGATGAAACGATCCGGACAGGTGAACATGCTGGAGGGTTCCATTTGGAAAGGTCTCATCACCTTTGCCATTCCCATTTTTCTGGGCAATCTCTTCCAGCAGCTGTACAACACCGCAGATACCCTGATCGTCGGCAATTTTCTTGGAAAAGAAGCGCTGGCGGCAGTCAGTTCTTCCGGCAATCTCATTCACCTGATGATCGGTCTGCTGCAAGGCATTGCCATGGGCGGCGGTGTGCTGATCGCCAAATATTTTGGCGCGGCCGACCGGGAGAATCTGCACAAGGCGGTACATACAGCCATTGCCTTTGGCTTTGCGGGCGGTCTGCTGCTGTCGGTGGTGGGCGTACTGACTTCTCCCATTTTGCTCCGGTGGATGGACACCCCTGCCGATGTGCTGCCCAATTCCATTGCCTATTTTCGTACTTATTTCCTCGGCGCGCTGGCCATGTTCCTCTATAATATTTCCACCGGTATTCTGCAGAATGTAGGAGACAGCCGCCATCCGCTCTATTATCTGATTCTTTCCTCCGTGATCAATGTGCTGCTGGATCTGCTGTTTGTGGGCGTGTTCCGGTTTGGCGTGGCCTCTGCGGCCCTTGCAACGGTGATCTCCCAGATCATTTCCGCTCTGCTATGCCTGCATCGGCTGCTGCGCACCACGGATGTCTATAGAGTGGAGCTACGAAAGATTTGCTTCCACGGTCAGACCTTCCGGGATATTCTCCGGTTTGGATTGCCTTCCGGCATCCAGAGTTCCGTCATCAGCTTCGCCAATGTGATGGTGCAGACCAATATCAATGCCTTCGGCTCCGATGCCATGGCAGGCTGCGGCTCTCACGCCAAAATCGAAGGCTTTGCCTTTTTGCCGGTGACCTGCTTTGCCATGGGTCTTGCCACCTTTGTGGGGCAGAATTTGGGTGCCAAGCAGTATGAACGGGTCAAGCAGGGTACCCGGTTCGGCATGATCTGCTGTGTATTGCTCTCGTGCTTCATTGGTCTGCTGCTGTATATCTTCGCACCGACGCTCATTGCCCTGTTCAATGATGATCCCGAAGTGGTGAAGTACGGCGTGATGCAGTGCAGAACGGTGTCCCTGTTCTACTTCCTGATGGCGCTGAGCCATTGCGTAGCAGGAATCATGCGCGGCGCAGGTAAGGCAACGGTTCCCATGGTGGTCATGCTGTCGTGCTGGTGTCTGTTCCGTGTGACGTATATCACCGTCATGGTGCGGCTGATCCCCGATATCCGGGTGGTATTCTCCGCCTATCCCGTCACATGGACACTGAGCAGCATCGCATTCCTGATCTATTATTTCAAAGCTGACTGGATCCACACCTTTGACCGCCTGGAACGAAAAAATGCATAATCCCGTCATTCCGAGGAGGGCGTAAGCCGACGTGGGTATCCGCCAAGCAAATCTCACCCGGGGCGACGATTGCCTGCGGGCGATCAATGACCGCCCCTGCGGCAGAGGAGCGGGCAAGTATCACTTAGGGGCTGTTGCAGATGCTGCAACAGCCCCTTTTTGTGTCATTTTATGAGATTTTCAGAATCCCCTGCGCATATTTGACCGTCAGAATCCGGAGCACGCTTTCGTTGATCCGTTCCTCCGTCAGCTTGCCCTCATCTAAGGCGGCTTTCAGTCCGTCAAAGGCGGCCTGCAGATCGGCGGGCATGAGGATCATGTCGGCGCCGGCCTGAATGGCCAGTACCGCGGCTTCCCCGCTGGAATAGTGGTTGGCGATGGCGCCCATTTTCTGGGAGTCGGTGATGACGATGCCGGTAAAGCCCAGTTCCTGCCGCAGATACTCCACCACTTCCGGAGAAAGGCTGGCAGGTTCCCTGGAGAGGTTTTTGTTGGTCAGGTGGGACATCATCACAAAGGGGACGCCCTTCTCGATTCCTGCGTGGAAGGGAACCCAATCTGCCTCCTGCAGCTCCTCCAGTGTCCGTTTGGAAACACTGGTATCCTCATGGGAATCGGTCTCGGCACTGCCGTGACCGGGGAAGTGCTTCAGACAGCTGAGCATCCCACCCTCCTGCAGGCCGCTGACCATGGCTGCCACCATGTCGGCTGTCACCTTGGGGTCACTGCTGTAGGCGCGGGAGCCGATCTCGCTGCTTTCCGTTTCCATAGCCAGATCTGCCACAGGAGCAAAATTCAGGTTGAAGCCAAGTGCCGTTAGTTCCTGCGCCAGCCTGACCGCATCGGCATAGAGCACGGCTGTGTCCCCTGCCGCACCGTATTCGGCAGCAGCCTTCATGGGCGTTACTTCCATGTCAGGGTTGGAACCGGCCCTGGAGACCGTACCGCCCTCCTCATCGATGCACAGGAACAGCCCTGCGGCAGCATAGGACTGCGTGTTGGTGAGCATGATTTTCGTCTGCTCCGCTTCCTTCAGATTGTCCGAAAAGTAACACAGACCGCCTACGGGATAGGTCTGCAGGGCAGTTTTGGTGGTCTCACCGGCTCTGGTGGCCAGGTTCACATGAGTGATGGCCTCCGGTGTGGTGATAAACAGCTGCCAGAGCTTTTGCTCTGTGGTCATGGTCTGCAGATAGGCTTCCGCTAACTGCTGAGATGCGAAAGTGGGCGTGTCCGGTTCGACCGGCGGCTCTACTTCCTCTTCCGGTTCTTCTGGCGGGGACTCCGGTGTGATGACCGGTACAGCGGGCTGGGGTGTGGCAGGCGCCGGAGCCGGTTCAGCCTCCGGTTCCTCCTGAAAGATCAGCTCAGACTGCAGCACCTCGGGCGCTTCTTTCTGCCGGGGGATCGAAAGCCAGAGGTAGTAGCAGGAAAAAGCCAGCAGACCCACGGCGATCAGGGCAAACAGACTGCCAAAAACAGTTTTCAGTATACGCATATCGGCCTCCTTATACGGGCTCAGTTGGAGGATGCTCTTCTGTCGGATTCTCAACATCCGGTTCCAGAGGATCGACGGGCGGTTCCTCCTCTGCGGGGGGCTCTTCCATGGGTGGCTCTTCCACGGGAGGATCATCTGCCGGAGGTTCTTCCGTAGCGGGAGGATCTTCCGTCGAGTGTTCTTCCTTCGGTGTTTCGCAGGCAGGATATTGCTCCATATTCCAATAGTATTCGGTCATTTCTTCGTCTGTCAGGAGCAGTAATTCGTGGGCATTCAGCACGTTCTGTGCCAGATCCACATGGCGGTAGAAACCATTGGCACTGATAATATTCCAGTCGTAGGGCTCGCCGCCGCAGAGACCAGAGACAGTATAACATTCCACACCTGCCTGATCGCAGATAATCTGCCAGGCCTGCGCCAGTCCGGTGGGATCGGCAATGCCGCGGCACAGGGCATCATAAAGCGGTGTATTGGACTGGGCTTCTGTGTAATGGAAACGCTCTGTCAGATAAGTAAACAGCAGGGCGGCCTTATCCTGATCCGTTTCCCGATAGCGGATGTATTCTGCAGCGCCGTTGATGCTGTCTTGAACCGAGCACTGCATATTTGTCAGCGCCTGCGGCTCATGGTTGTAACCGAAATTAATTTCCAGTATCCGAACATTGCCGCTTTCCGGATAGACGGAGACAGAAACTGTGGGCTGCTCCATAATAAGCTGAGGGTTGGCGGCGCAGTAATCTGCCACAAAGGCAGGAATCGTTTCCGCCTGATCCTGATAACCGGAAATGCGGACGGTCAGCCGCCCCTGATAGTTCTGCAGTACTTCCGTCAGCCGGTTTTCCAGCCGTTCCTGTGTGGATGTGGTGATAATTCCGGTAATCTCTTCTGCAGTGCGGCGGAAGGTGATATTGATGCGGATCTCATAGTAGGAGACGATCTGGGTGCAGCTGTGGGTCATGTAGTCCACGGCATAGGCGCCCAGCGGATCCTGCTTGCTGACAGCATAGGCAGCTTCCGGCAGATCCTTTTCCACATCGCCATCGTAGTTGGTCACGCGAATTACGCCTTCGGTCTTGCCGGTGCGGATCAGACGCAGGATGGCGTTTTTCAGGCTGACGTAATTTTCTGCGGTGAGTGCATCGGTGCTGTCATCCTGTACGCTGCTGTCCACATGGGGCTCCATATACAGGTATTCATCCGGTGCCAGCGAGCAGCCGGTAAAAGTGAGGAATAATAGGACAAGGACTGCCAGACGTTTCATAGATCCACCTCCTGATCAATTGACAGTTGACAATTGTGGTATCGGGTTCGCCGATGGATTTTTAGTTCTCGTAAAGCAAATCTGCAAGTCTTTTCGGACATGCTGGCATTGGCAACTGGTTCTCGGCATCTGTGCGTAATATTGAAATCGTCGCGTAAGCGACACCATAACTGTCAATTATCAAATGTAAATTGTCAATTACTTAAAGATCGTGTTTGCTGTACCGCTTGAAGCCGTCGCCCAGCACCTGATGGGCTTCCTGCAGGATGATAAAGGCGTCGGGATCCACGTCGGTCACCAGCTGCTTCAGCTCGGCAGCCTGCCGTTTTTTGATGGCGGAGAGAATCACCTGCTTGTCCTGTCCGGAGTAGTAGCCCTGTCCGTTCAGCAGGGTAACACCACGGTCCAGCTTGCTGCAGATAGCTTCGCAGATTTCGTCATGGCGATCGGAAATGATCAGCGCCACGGTGGAGTAGTCCAGTCCGTACACCACGCTGTCCAGCACCATATCGCATACATACAAGGTCACAGCGGAGTAGAGAGCCTTGCTGATATCCTGAAAGACGATACCAGTCAATGCCACAGTGACAATATCGATAAACAGCATGATGCGCCCGATGGGCAGATGTGGGAAGGTGGGCCGCAGCAGACGGGCAACAATGTCCACGCCGCCGGTGGAGGCCCCCGCCACAAACACCATGCCAAGGCCAAAGCCAGTCAGCACACCGCCGTAGAGGCAGGACAGCAGAGGATCCGTCTGAGGAACCGGCAGGATGCGGAACCATTCCAGAAACAGGCTGGAAAGCAGCATACCCAGCAGGCTGCCCAGAAAGAAGTTCCGTCCGACGCCCTTGATGCTGATGAGAAACAGGGGGACATTGATCAGCAGGCTCCACAGTGCCACGGAGCCGAAGCTGGTCAGATGCTCCAGCAGCTGACCGATACCGGAAACGCCGCCCACGTTGATGTGGTTAGGCTCCAGAAACAGGTCAAAACCCAGTGCGAAGATCGCACAGCCAAAGGCCACCAGCAGCAGGTTTTTCACTTGCCGGAGAGAAAATACTTTTTTCATCTACTCCTCCTGTAATCGTTGATAGTTGACCGTTGTCCATTGATTAAAACAGCGTCTGCTGTTTTTCCTCGCTGTCCTCTTCCTTCAGCAGCGCGCCGGCGGCGGGCAGCGTTCTGGCGCGGTAACGGGCAGCATTCTGGATGGAAGTCTCCTCAAGCAGCAGCGCCTTTTCCACGATTTTGTTCTTTTTCAGGCTCATGACCGCCACACCAATGGTGGTACGGGTAGTCTTGGCCTGCAGCATGGCAGCGGAGAAGATCAGGCAGCGTCCATCCGATGCATAAACCGCGATCTGCTGCTCCTCTTCTGCCAGACAGAACAGCGCCTTGAGGGGGCTCTTGTCAGAATAGGCGCCGGTGAGCTTGCGGCGATTGGACTTGGTTGCATATTCGGACAGCTCCACCTTGGCGACCTTGCCGTTTTCAAAGACAAACAGCATATTGCCCTTGTAATCTCCGGGCAGGCAGACTGCCAGCACATTCTCTCCCTGCTCCATACCCAGCTTGGCCGGCAGAAAGTCACCGAAGGTAGAAGCTTTGCCGTCCTCAAACTCGCTGACACGGGTCTTGTAAACCTGTGCCTTATCGGTAAACACCAGCAGCTCGGCCCGGTTGGTAGTCTCCCGGCTGAAAGCAAGGCTGTCGCCTTCCTTGAACTTCTGTTCGCCGGACATGCGCAGGGACTGGGGTGTGATCTTCTTGAAATAGCCGCTGTTGGAGACGAACACAGTCACCGGATAGTCGGGGATGTCCTCCTCCGGCTCTTCGGCGATCAGCTGATGCTCAAATACCAGTGTGGTCTTGCGGTCCTTGCCGTATTTGTCGGCAACGGCCTTCAGTTCCTTGACGATGATATTGCGGATCTTGGTCTCGGATTTGAGAATATCGGACAGCTCCGCGATTTCCTTTTCCAGATCCTCAGTATCCTGCAGGCGCTTGAGGATGTATTCCTTGTTGATGTTGCGGAGCTTGATCTCTGCCACAAATTCGGCCTGAATCTGATCGATGCCGAAGCCGATCATCAGATTGGGGACAACCTCTGCATCGGATTCCGTTTCCCGGATGATCTTGATGGCCAGATCGATGTCCAGCAGGATCTTCTTCAAACCCTTCAGCAGGTGGAGCCGGTCCTTTTTCTTCTGCAGCTGGAAGTAGACCCGGCGCTTGACGCACTGGCTGCGCCATGCCGTCCACTCCTCCAGAATCTCGCCCACGCCCAGTACCTTGGGCATGCCGGCGATGAGGATGTTGAAATTGCAGGGGAAGGAGTCCATCAGCGGCGTGGATTTCATGAGCTTCGCCATGAGCTTGTCGGGATCCACGCCCCGCTTCAGGTCGATGGTCAGCTTCAAACCGGCCAGGTCGGTCTCATCACGCATATCGCTGATCTCCCGGATCTTGCCCGCCTTCATCAGGTCGGCCACCTTGTCCAGAATGGCCTCCGTCGTGGTGGTATAGGGGATCTCGTAGATCTCGATCAGGTTGCCTTCTTTCACATACCGCCACTTGGCACGCACCTGAAAAGAACCTCTGCCGGTGCGGTAGATCTCCGCCATCTGCAGGGGATCGTAGAGAATCTCACCGCCGGTGGGAAAATCAGGCGCCGGCAGGGTATCCAGCAGATTGCAGCCTGGATCCTTGATCCGGGCAATGGCAGTCTGGCAAACCTCCCGCAGGTTGAAGCCGCAGATGTTGCTGGCCATGCCGACGGCGATGCCGGTGTTGCTGGAAACCAGTACATTGGGATAAGTGGTGGGCAACAAGGAGGGCTCCTTCATGGTGGAATCGTAGTTGTCCACGAAATCCACAGTGTCGGAGTCGATGTCCCGGAACAGCTCCTGACAGATGGGATCCAGCTTGGCCTCGGTGTAACGGGAGGCAGCATAGGCCATATCCCGGGAGTAGACCTTACCGAAGTTGCCTTTGCTGTCCACAAAGGGGTGCAGCAGGGATTCGTTGCCCCGGGCAAGGCGTACCATGGTCTCATAGATGGCGGCATCACCGTGGGGGTTCAGCCGCATGGTCTGACCCACGATGTTGGCGGACTTGGTTCTGGGCTTGGTCAGCAGGCCCATGTCGTACATGGTATAGAGCAGTTTCCGGTGAGAGGGCTTGAAGCCGACGATCTCCGGAATGGCACGGGACACGATGACCGACATGGCATAGGGCATGTAGTTCAGCTCCAGCGTGTCGGTAATATTCTGCTCCAAAATCTCGGCGCGCAGTCCTTCCACGCCCTTAATATTTCGGTTAATAGTCGGTTCTGTTTTCTTTTTAGCCATAACAGTTCAGTTGATAGTTGACAGTTGATAGTTGACAATGGAGGAGTCGCCTTCGGTGCAGATTATGGAATATATCGCGTCAACGATACCGTAACTGTCAACTGTCAATTGTCAATTGTCAATTCTTCCTCCTGCAATTTACGATATATCCGCAAGTTCCAAATATTTATATCCGTTCTCGGCGATGTGATCCTTTCTGCCCTGCAGGTTGTCGCCCAGCAGCAGATCGAAAATCTCACTGGTTCTGGCGGCATCCTCGGGCATGACCTTGATAAGCCGGCGGGTCTCGGGGTTCATGGTGGTCATCCACATCATTTCCGGTTCGTTCTCGCCCAGGCCCTTCGAGCGGTTGATGGTGGGTTTTTTGCCCTCCAGTTTTTTGAGAATCTCATTTTTCTCCACATCGGAGTAGGCGAACCAGGTTTTGTCCTTGCAGGTGATCTCATACAGCGGTGATTCCGCAATATACACATACCCCTTTTCAATCAGGGTGGGGGTCAGGCGGTATAGCATGGTCAGCACCAGCGTGCGGATCTGAAAGCCGTCCACATCGGCATCGGTGCAGATGACCACCTTGTTCCAGCGGAAGCTGTCCAGATCAAAGGCAGAAAGATCCTTGGATTTCTTGTTCTGCACTTCCACACCGCAGCCCAGCACCTTGATGAGATCAGTGATGATATCGGATTTGAAGATCCGGTCGTAATCTGCCTTCAGGCAGTTGAGGATCTTGCCGCGGATGGGCATGATGCCCTGAAACTCCGCGTCCCGGCTCAGCTTGACGGAGCCCAGTGCGGAGTCGCCCTCCACGATGTAGATTTCCCGCTTGGAGACATCCTTGCTGCGGCAGTCCACGAATTTCTGCACCCGGTTGGCAAGGTCAATGTTGCCGGAGAGCTTCTTTTTGATGTTCAGACGGGTCTTTTCCGCCGTTTCCCGGCTACGCTTGTTCAGCAGCACCTGATCGGCGATCCGGTCAGCCTCGGCCTTGTTTTCGATGAAGTAGACCTGCAGGCGGCTGCGGAAGAACTCCGTCATGGCCTCCTGCACGAATTTATTGGTAATCGCCTTTTTGGTCTGGTTTTCGTAGGAGGTCTGGGTGGAGAAGCAGTTGGTCACCAGTACCAGACAGTCCTGCACGTCCTGGAAGGTGATCTTGCTCTCGTTTTTCGTATATTTATTTGAGGACTTCAGATACGCGTCAATGGCGTAAACGAAGGCATTCTTCGCAGCCTTTTCCGGCGCGCCGCCATGCTCCAGCCAGGAAGAGTTGTGGTAGTACTCCAGGCGGTTAAACTGATTGGAAAAGCACAATGCGGCGGTGATCTTCACCTTGTAATCGTCCATGTCCTCCCGGTCACGGCCCTTGCGTTCGGCCTCCCAGAACTGGGGCATAGTCATGGCGCCGCCCTCGGTCAGCTCCGTCACATAGTCCAGAATACCCTGCTCGTAGAGGAACTCCACGGTTTCAAACTTGTTTGGCGTAATCTCGCATCGGAACCGGAAGGTGATGCCGGCGTTGACCACAGCCTGACGCTTCATCACATCCTCGAAAAAGGCACGGGGGATGTTGATGTCCGTAAAGACCTCCAGATCCGGCAGCCACCGGAAGCAGGAGCCGGTCTTTTTGCGGTCGGCAGGTTCTTTTTCCAGTTGTCCAACGATCTCGCCCTTTTCAAAGTGGAGGGTGTATTTGAAGCCATCCCGGCGGACGGTCGCATCGAACCAGCGTGAGGAATACTGGGTGGCGCAGGCACCCAGACCATTGAGACCCAGAGAGTATTCGTAGTCGCCGCCGGCGTTGTTGGCATATTTGCCGCCGGCATACAGTTCGCAGAACACCAGCTCCCAGTTGTAGCGGTTTTCCCGGGGGTTCCAGTCCACGGGACAACCGCGTCCGAAGTCCTCCACCTCAATGGAGTGATCCAGATACCGGGTGACGGTGATCAGGTTTCCGTGACCCTCCCGGGCCTCATCGATGGAGTTTGAGAGGATTTCAAAAACGGCGTGCTGGCAGCCCTCCAGACCGTCGGAGCCAAAAATAACGGCGGGACGCTTCCGGACACGATCCGCGCCCCTCAGGGAGGAAATGCTTTCATTGCCGTAGACTTGCTGTTTCTTCGCCATAAGATGCCTCACTTGCATTTGCGCATAATCTTTCATGATAAGTATATCCGAAATTTGGGAGAAAGTCAAATATTCAGCCACAAGATATGGTATTCCATAAATATAAACCGTGCTTCTCCCCTGCCCTGACGGCCATTCACAACTGCCTTTCTCGATCACTCATCTGTCCGATAGTCAGGACCACCCGTATAACGGGTGGCCTGCTCAGCCCCTATAAGGGGCTGATACCAGCAGAGCCTTAAGGCTCCCGAAGCGTATTTCTATCGCATACTTGCCCCGCTGCCAACTTCAGTTGGTGGTGGGACTTTTTAT
>JAZSCX010000025.1:0-6852 GCA_045530865.1 Candidatus Avilachnospira sp. | reverse complement strand
TCCTGCATGCCCTTGACAACCAGGAACAGGGGGTCGAACCACAGGTCGGAGGCATCCATGCCCAGAGCCATGCCGCGATCGAGCATGTTGTGGCAGTGCATCATGCGCTCTTCGTTGTCCTTTGCAATGCCGTCGGCAGAGCACAGGGCGATACAGATGGCATCGTTGGCAGCAGCCAGATCGATGTAGGAGATACGGGAGCCGGCGTCAGCGGAGTTGACGATGGGCTTGCCGTTGGTGCGGTTGTACACAGCGATACCGGCTTCGATGGCCTTCTTGTTGGCAGTATCCAGAGCCAGAGGCACGTTGTTGAAGTTCTCCTGCAGCAGCTTGACAGCCCAGGTCATCAGCTCGGGGCCGTTGGACTCGGCAGGGCCGATGTTGACGTCCAGATAGGTGGCGCCGGCCTTGATCTGCTGAGCAGCACGCTCCAGAATGGGAGTGGGGTTCATGGTGTTCATAGCCTCGCGGATGACGGGGCTGATGCAGTGGATGCGCTCGCCGATGGTGACGAACTTGTTGGACTCGACGTTTCTCTGCTTGTAGGTCACGCCCATGTCCACCACTTCGATGGCGGGGATGGAGGCAGCGATCTTTGCGAAGTCCAGAGGAGCGTCTTCGGCCACGACGTCCTTCTTCTCGGTGACGACCTTGGTTGCGGCAACGGCTTCGCCGGCCTTGATGTGCTCGCCGTCCTTCAGGTACTTGACGATCTCAACGGCCTCACGGGTACCGACAACGATGTTCCACTCAGGCAGCTTGTCCTGAATCTCGCCCTTCATAACAGCGACCTTACCGGGGATGACCACGGTGCGGTTGTTGATCTTGTTGGCCAGATCGAACTCGTCAAAGAACTTCTTGACGGAGGAGGAGGACAGCTTGCCGGCGGCCCATGCAGTCAAAACGGACATGCCGGACGCATCGGTGATCAGCAGGTTGATGGGCACCTTGGAGCGCTCGATTTCGCCGGAGACAAGGAAGTAGGTCAGAGCGAAGTCGACGGTCAGCAGGCAGGGATCGTCGGGAGTGGCACCGTTCAGAGGATAGACGCCAGGGGCGACCTTCATGGGCTTCTGGGGGTCGGTGTAGATGTTCTGACGCAGGCCGTACAGAGGCAGAGCCTCGGCCATGGTCATGTTCTCCATGACGATGATGGAGCCGTACTTCACGGTGAACAGGGAGGCCAGAGCAGCCTGCAGGTGCAGATCGCCCTTTGCAACCTTGGCAACGTTGACGATGGAGGGATAACCGAAGGTACGGTCTCCATCCTTCAGAGCGGTGCGGCGGACCAGAACGGCATTGGCCATGGTGGACTTGATGTCGGCGCCGGTGACGTCGATGACCAGGTTCTTGTTGCCGGCCTTCTCCAGAGCGGCGACGGTGTCATACAGCTCTTCGATGGAAGCACCCTTGACGCCCAGAACGGCACCGTTGGCGGTAGCCAAAGCATTCATGGCTTCCCAGTTGTCCTTGTTGGCGCCATTCAGGATGGGCTTGGAAGCCTTGACGGCTTCCACAGCGGCCTTGGCCACATCGGCGTTCTCGCAGTCGATGATGACAGCGCGGCCTGCGTTGACAGCAGCCTGAGCCAGCTCGGCCAGACGGTCAGCCTTGCCTTCGCAGTCAGCGACGACAACAGCTTCGACGTACTCACGCTCGCCGATACGCTCATAGTCCACCTTTGCCAGCTCAGCCAGCTTGGCCTCGGCAGCGCCGGCTTCCATGCAGGTGCAGACAGGAACTGCGAACAGGTTGTGAGAAACGAGGGTCTTCTCGTGACGGAACAGAACGGTTTCGCCGCCCAGCTTGTGCTCGCCGAAGGCGATGGTCTTCATGGGAGGTGCAGTGGCTTCGCTCAGCAGAGCCTTGGCCTCGTCAGACATATGGGGGCACTTGTCAATGGGCAGAGCGCCCTGCGCGACCTTCATGCAGAAAGCCATACAGGTGGGGCTGCCGCATTCCTTACAGTTGGTTTTGGGGGACAGTTTGAAAATGTCCAGACCTTTGACTGCCATAGTATGTATTCCCTCCTACTCTTAAATCAGTGCGTCGATCATCTTGGCGATGGTGGCAACAGCCTCGGGATGGCGCAGGATGACAGCGTCGGAACCGCCAGCCAGGCAGGCGGATGCGGTGACAACTTCCATCTCGATGGCGCGCTCTTCCTGGTTGCCCCATTCGGGCATATCGGCCTCAGCGGCGGTGGCTTCCTTCACGCCCCATGCGTCGGTGGACACGGGGGTCATGATGGGCATCTGCAGCTGAGCGTCGCCCTGCTGCAGAGCAGCGGCCTTGACGCGGTCCAGAGTGGATGCAACGTACTCGTAGCCGTAGCCGGCAGCGGCAGCGCCGATGTTCATGACGATGGACTGTGCGTTGACGCCCAGCTGGGTCATGACGGTGTTCAACTGCTTGGCCAGATTGATGTCGACGGCGGACTCAGCGCCGACCTTCTGGTTGTAGGCCAGACCGGCGGAAGCGCCGACGGTCTTGTAGTTCTCTTCGCGGGCAGACAGGACCAGAATGTTCTTGCCGGCCAGAGCTTCAGCGACCTTGTTGAACAGTTCGGCATCCTTTTCCACGTTCTTGCAGCCCATGACAACGATGGGCAGCTCGGTGGCAGCGGCGACAGCCTTTGCGATCTCGACGCACTCTTCCACGGACTTGTTTTCGCCGTTGGGATCAGCGCCTTCCAGGTTCAGCGCGATGAAGGAAGCGCCGGCCATGGATTCGACCTTCTTGGCCATATCAGCCACGGTCTCACAGCCTTCGTAGAAAGCCTTCAGGCCGGGAGTGGTGCACATGGCCATGCCGGCATCGGTGATTTCCACGCCGACCTTGGGTTTGTTTTCGATGGGTGCATCGAAGGTGTAGAACGGCAGAACATTCTGACCGCCAAGAACAACAGCCTTGTCACCGGTACCGATGGTGACGGCATTGATCTTCGCATTGAAAGCCTGCTTCTTGGGTGCGAAAGACATATTGATTATCCCCCTTAAAATAATTACTTACAAATTGAGCTTGCGCATGATCTCATGCAGAGCGACCTTGATCGGCGCGGTGGCCGGCACCTGAGAACTGGGCTTGCCGTCGCAGTCATACTGGTAGACAAGCTCATCCTGAGGCAGAACGCCCAGCAGCGGCAGATCATGCTTTTGAATTTCTTCCAGCACACCGGCGTTCAGCTGACCGCCGGGTGCGCGGTTGACGATGAGATAGAGGTTCTGGGGCTTCAGTTCCAGCTCCCGGACCATTTCGGCAATGCGGGCCACCGCCTGAATGCCTCTGCGGGAACAGTCGGAGATCAGCAGCATGGTGTCCACATGGGGCAGGGTGCCGCGGCTGATGTGCTCCAGACCGGCTTCGTTATCAATGACCAGATAACGGTAGTTTTTGGCATACTTGTCCACCTGAGACTTGAGCACGCCGTTGACGTAGCAATAGCAGCCCTTGCCCTGCGTCCGTCCCATGACCAGCATATCGAAATCGTCCTCTTCGATCAGGGCGTCGGAGAACTTCATATCGGCATAGTCGGCCTTGGTCATATTCTTGGGCACGGTGCCCCGCAGCTCTGCCTGAGCCATTTCCTCACGGATGGCGCCGAGAGTGGTCTCGATCTCCACGCCCAGCACTTCGTTGAGGTTGGAATTGGCGTCGGCATCCACCACAAGGACGGGGCCGTTTTTCAGCTTGCAAAGATAATCGATCATCATGCCGCAGGTGGTGGTTTTACCCACGCCGCCCTTACCGGCAACAGCAATGGTATGAGTAGGCATATTGGATACTCCTTATTTCATCCGGGCACGCCAAAATGGGGCACACTGCTCCCAGCTGCCCAATACAAAATCATGGTAACATATTTTCCGACGAAATACAAGGTGAAATCCCTTGGAAATAGTGAAAAAATCCGCACCGGAATTGATGCAAAATGCAGAAAATCAAATTTCCGTGAACAGAAACTGCTGGATGATTCCGTCCGTATCGGCAAAGACGTTGATCCGGCCCGGGCCGGACTCATCCACGGTCAGGGTCACGGACTTCCCCTTCAGGAAGCCGCGGACATATTCCACGGGATCGTCGGTCTCGACCTCTTCAAAAAATACGTCCCGCATCTGATTGTTGTGGCACTGATTACCGATCTCGCGGACCATTTCGTAGGTTTTCATCTCAGCCTTCCTGCACGATGGCAACGCCGCCCACCAGATCCACGGAGAGCAGCTTGCCGACGATGACCATTTCCCGGTCCATCAAATCGGTCAGCAGCAGCTGGCCGTCCTGCACATCAATGCGCTGAACATTGGACATGACCATGTTCTGCGGGGCTTTTTCATTTTTATAAACGGTAGAAAGACACATAATAATACCTCCTAAAGCCTCCCCTTGAGGGGAGGTGGCACGCGAAGCGTGACGGAGAGGTGAAGAAAGTACTTCCTTGTCACCCCTCAGTCAGTCTTCGACTGACAGCTCCCCTCAAGGGGAGCCTTTTTACTGCATTGCAGCCAGGATGGTACTCAGCCGCAGATTACCCTTTTCGAAATCGGAAACCGCCAGCATGACCTGCTCATAGGCCATCTTGTCGCCCATATCGCCCAGCTTCTTTGCCAGCTCTGCCAGTTCGTTGGCATGGGCGGCATTGTGGCTGACCATGTACTTCATCAGGGCCACCAGCTCTTCTCTGGGGGTATGCTGACCGCAGCCGCTGCAGGATGCACAGGAAGCGGCGTCGCAGTCATGGGAATGGTTGTGATCGCCGTGGTCGTGGGTATGCTCATGATCGTGGCTGTCATGCTCGTGGGCATGGTGGTGATCGTGGGAATGAGTATGGGTATGTCCGTCATGAGTATGCTCATGATCGTGATGATGGTGATGTTCGTGATCCAGATGCATCGCGCATGTTCCTTTCTGTAAAGCCCAATGGGCATAGTTTTCTTTATTATACCCGAAACCCGGAAAATTGTCATCCCCAAAATCTGTAATTCACAGCACCTTCATTCCTGCGATCCATATTCGTAGGGCGGCCAGACCCCTGGCTGCCTTTTCCAATCATCTCCGTCAGGCGATACATCCATTGTCAATTGTCAATTATCAATTAAAAAACGGAGATCTCATCGATCTCCGTTTTCCAGATCCAGCAGCAGTGTATAAGTTTCGCCCCGCTGTTCATAAACCCGTTCCGTGTCCTCATCCAGCAATTCCCTGCAGATCCCCTGCGCCGTGTAAAACACACAGGTGCCGCAGGAAGAGCTGATGCTGCGGGGGACGGGCGCCATGCGGGCTTCCATTCCGGCATCCGTCAGCACGCGGCAGGTAAGCATGGCGCTGAGGTGGGTGTGGAAGGTGGCAACATAGCGGTTCATTTCTTCAAAATCAGGCGGTAGTCACCGTCCACCTCGCTGGAGGTGACGGAATAGCCCTGATTGTTGGCAAAGCGGGTGACATTTTCCAGAGAGCACTGGTTGTCCACCATGACTTCCAGCTCATCGGGCGCGCCGTTTTTCACGGCCTTCTGCACCATGATCACAGGCATGGGGCAGGAATATCCTCTTGCATCAACCATATTATTTCTCCTTTGCAATATTCATCAGGGAGATCACCAGCACCACAACGAATCCGATGCCCACGGCGATCTGACCGTTGAGAGTGGGGCCTGCGGCGGAAGAAGCCAGACCGAAGTTATGGCAGAAGGCAGCGCCCACGATCATGCCCAGCACAGTAACGGCGGAATCGGAGTTGCCCTCACCGGTGAGGATCAGCTGACGCAGAGGGCAGCCGCCCAGCAGGATGGAGCCCCAGCCCACCAGAGCCATGCCGAGGAAGTTCCAAAGGCCATCGGTGTGGGCCACTGCCTGTTCGGCAAAGCCGAACTTGAAGCCGCCCAGCGCCAGATTGCCCACCAGCACAGTGACAAAGATGGCGGCAAAGCCGCAGATCAGGTTAAAATCCTGAAACAGGAACACATCGCGGATACCGCCGGCCATGCACAGGCGGCTTCTCTGGCACAGAACGCCCACCAAGCCGCCGCAGAGCAGAGCAACGATCCAGGGTGCAGCCATGGAGCCGGGGCCTTCGGCGCTCCACTTGAACAGGGCGGGAACCGTCAGGGAGAATACAAACAGCACAGCCAGCAGCACGGGCAGGATCCAGCCTTCCACCGTGACCTGTGCATAGGCGCGCTTCAGAGAGAAGCCCTTCTTCAGGAACACCACGCCAATCAGAATACCGGCAATGAAGCCCAGCAGACCCACCATGGCGTTCAGGTCGCCGCCGCCCAGACGCAGCACCATACGCAGGGGGCAGCCAAGGAACATGAGGGCGCCGATCATGACGAACATGCCAAGCAGGAACCGGGTAGCCGGGGCGCTGCCGCCCTTGGGTTTGAATTCCCTGAAAGCCAGAGCCGCGATCAGGGAGCCGATCACCAGACCAACGATCTCCGGACGGAAGTACTGCACCACGCCGGCACCGTGCAGACCGGTGGCGCCGGCAATATCACGCAGGAAACAGGCAATACAGAAGCCCATATTGCCCGGATTGCCCAGTTTTGCCAGCAGAATTGCGGCAATACCGATGACAACACCGGTGATAATGCCCCAGGGGTTAATTTTCTTTGTCATGAAAGTCCCTCCTTATCTTTTTTGAGAATAACGCTGATTTCATTATAGGGTTCTGCCGCGGGAAAATCAATTGGGAAAAATGCCAGATTATTTTCGATAATGTAGGTTTGTCAATGATGTGTTACACATTAGGGTAAGAAAAAAGAACGTGTTTAGGAGACTTCCAGTTGAGCGGTCTCATAGGGAAATTGTTATATTGCCGTTGTCTGACAGCGAGCTGTTTTTTGAAATCCTCAAA
>JAZSCX010000015.1:0-15401 GCA_045530865.1 Candidatus Avilachnospira sp. | reverse complement strand
TCCATGGACACCGTGGAAGCTGAAAATGTCCAATGGCTGTGGTATCCCTACATACCGCTTGGCAAGATCACCATCGTCCAGGGCGACCCCGGTGAAGGTAAAACCACTTTCGCTCTCGCCGTCATTGCATCGCTGACAAGGGGTGAGCCTCTGCCCGAGTGTGAAGAGGCAATGGAACCGTTGAATGTCATCTACCAGACTGCCGAGGACGGTCTGGCGGATACCATCAAGCCTCGTCTCGTTGCTGCAGGCGCCGACTGCGCTCGTATTCTGGTCATCGACGAAACGAACAAAGAACTCACCCTCATCGACGAGCGGCTGGAAGAGGCGATCAAAGAAACTGGTGCTCGGCTCATCGTCCTCGATCCTATCCAGGCGTACCTCGGTGAAGAAGTGGATATGCACCGCGCCAACGAAGTGCGTCCCGTGCTGAAACGTGTTGCAGCCATGGCAGAGCGCACGCACTGCGCTGTTCTTCTGGTCGGTCACATGAACAAAGCGCAAGGACAGAAATCCAGTTACCGCGGTCTCGGCTCCATCGACTTCCGGGCCGCAGCTCGAAGCGTGCTGGTGGTTGGTCGGCTGAAAGATAACGAGCACATCCGCATCGTCGCTCAGGACAAAAACAGTCTCGCTCCCGAAGGCAGCTCCATCGCTTTTGAACTGAACGAGCAGACCGGATTCTGTTGGAAGGGTGCCTGCGAAGCCACTGTGGATGATGTCCTCAACGGCACTGGTAAAGTACAGACCAAGACCATGCTGATGGAGGAGGAACTCAAGCGTATGCTCAGCGGCAGAGTTCCTGCGGAGGAAGCGCAGAAGCGTGCTAAGAGCATGGGCGTGTCGAAACGCACACTGGATATTGCGAAGAAAAATCTCGGCATCATTTCCGAGAAAGTTGGTGACCAGTGGTTCTGGAAACTGCCGGATGAAGGATGTAAGGATGTAGAGTTCTAAGGACATTGCACCCTTGCAACCTTTCCTCTCTGCGCTGAAATCTCCGCCGTTTGAGGCCACAGAAGGCGCTGTGTGTGGCTTTCACGCCAGTGGTAGAGTACATACCCCACTGCAGAGCCAACCACGCCGTTTCACCACGGTTGAAAACTCCACCCACGTGGGACTACTCCCAACGGGAGTGACAAGTTTCGCCTTCGTGGTACGGAATCGGGGCGATTGCCCCGTTCCGCCCCCTTCGGCAGTTGCGGGCTAAGCCCACACCCCTATTTTGATTTTTCGAAAGGAGACCTATATGTCAAAAGATAATTTTATCCGTCTGCGTGTTGCAGGTTGGGAGAAAGACTACATCCAGCGCAAAGCAACGAGCGCAAATCTTACGCTCTCTGAATTCGTCCGCAGAGCGGCGATGCATCAGAAGGTCAATGTGCTCAGCGGCACCGATGAAGAAGTGCTGCAGGAGCTGCGTCGCCAGGGCAACAACTTAAACCAGCTGACTATCATGGCACGGCAGGGGCGAATCCAGTTCGTCAACTTTGAACCGTTCATGGAGGTGTATGAAAAGACATGGCAAGCGTTAAATTCGTCGGTGTCTCGTGTAGTCTGAACGGCATCATCGACTACATCACCAACCGTGAGAAAACCACCGACCGTCTCATCACCGGCGTCAACTGCGTAGCGCAGTCTGCGCTCCATGAGTTTGAAACTGTCAAAAAGAAGTTCCACAAAACCGATGGGCGCAGCTACTACCACATCGTGCAGGCGTTCTCTCCTGATGATGAACTGGACTTCGACACCGCCCATGAGATCGGTCTGAAGTTCGCCCAGCAGTTCGTGGGCTACCAGTGTGTGGTGGCAACGCACATGAACACCAAGCACATTCACAACCACATCGTGATGAACTCAGTCAACTACGAGACCGGCAAAAAGTTTCATCAGACTGCTCGGGAGCTGAAGCAGGTTAAGGACTACTCCAACGAGCTCTGTATGCAGTACGGCTTGTCCGTCACAGAGTCCAAGGCCGACCCGTTCCACATTCCCGCATGGAAGAAAAAGCTGCAGAAGGATATCCGTGAGGCAATGGAGAACTCGGTGACAAAGAAAGAGTTCATCGACTACATGGAGTGGCTGGGTTACGGTGTGGACTGGCAAAGCGATACCAAGTACATCACCTACACCACGCCCAACAATCTCAAGTGCCGCGACAAGAAACTGTTCGACCAAACCCTACGGCGCGAGAACATGGAACTCTACTTCGCCATGGGTGGCTGCGAGTATCTGGAGAGCCGTGAAGAAGCCACGCCCGATGGTGAACTGCTTCCCACGGTTGATGATGCGGTCAGCGGTCTGGTGGCTATCTTCGATGCGCTGGCTGTCGGTGATAATGATCGATTCCATATGGAGACCGTCCATCACAGTGAAGAAGAGATCGAACACATCCTCCGTCACGGCGGCAAGATTGACCGCGCAGTTGAATACGCCGTCGATGACGAGGACGAGGAAGAAGAGTATCAACAGTACCATGGTTTCGGAATGACCATGATGATGTAAACAAACAGGAGGTTAAAAATGAAAGACATTCTTATGGATTATCTGCGCACAGGATACGAGGGTCAGTACAGACCGCGTGACGTTGTTGCCGCCATAGAGGACGGTGAACTCTATCCCGTTTTCAGCGGTACAGATGTCTGCACCACGGAACGCGGGCTCGAAATCCGGCGGCAGATGTTTGTGGAAGGCAGGCGGTTTATCATCAGCTCCGTTCTGTCTGCTACAGGCGGTGATACACCCACAAACCGTCTTCTTCAGGTCATCGACAACGACTTGAAAAAGAACGGAAATTAACCATAGACTTTGGGAAACTGATACGGTATGTTTGGTGTACCGTATCGGTTTGCCCAGGAAGGAGGATAAATGGCAAATCAGGAGAAATACACAATTCTTTATGGGCGCCTCAGTCAGGAGGACACCCAGAAAAATAATCGTTCTGATGATTCCAACAGCATCCAAAATCAGAGACTTCTGTTGGAAAAATACGCTGCCGACAAAGGCTTCCCCAACCCCAAGTTCATTTACGACGACGGATACTCTGGAACTAACTTCAATCGTCCTGGTTGGCAGGAGGTTATGGAACTGATGGAGGAAGGATTGGTGGAAACCCTCATCGTGAAGGATATGTCCCGATTAGGTCGTGAGTATCTTCAGGTGGGTCAATATACGGAGCTTATCTTCCCCAGCTACGGTGTGCGCTTTATAGCCGTTAATGATGGCGTGGACAGCCTCTACGAGTCCACCAACGACTTCTCGCCTTTCCGGAATATCATGAACGAGTTCTATGCCAAAGACTGCAGCAAGAAAGGTCGTTCGGTAGTTCGGCTCAAAGCGGAAACAGGTGCACGGGTTGCATCTCGTCCCCGCTATGGCTACATGAAAGATCCTGCAGATCCCAAACGGCACATGGTACCCGATCCGGAAACAGCCTGGGTGGTAAAATATATCTTCGTTCTCTGTGTTGACGGAAGTGGTCCTACCCAGATATCCAAACGACTGGAGAAAGAACAGATCCCGACACCAGCCTATTATTACTACCAGAAGTACGGTGTCGCACTGACAGGCTTGAATCTGGCTGAGCCGTACAAATGGTCGGATACCACCGTCGGAAATATTCTGGAGGATGAGACCTACCTCGGTCACACCGTCAATCTGAAATCCACCACGATGTCTTTTAAGAACAAAAAGCGCATCGAGCGACCCGAGTCGGAGCAGCTTCGCTTCGAAAACACGCACGAAGCTCTGGTGGATAAGCAGACGTGGGATATCGTTCGAGATGTCAGAAAACACAAGCGGCGCAGAGCAAACTTCGCGGAGCAGAATATCTTCTCTGGTCTGGTGTACTGTATGGACTGCGGCGGAACGATGGTGTTGCACAGAGCGCATACGATGGATGCCGTAAAGAACAATTTCATGTGTTCCACTTACAAAAAGAAGGGCAAGGATGTTTGCTCTGGTCACTACATCCGAGAGATAGAACTGGCGCAAATTCTGTTGGACGATATCCGACGGATCACTCACTTTGCCCGCCAGAACGAAATGCGCTTTGCTGCCTACATTGGTATCAAGTTGGGCAAAGAAGCACAGCGGGAGATCACAGCCCTTCAAAAGAAGGTTGACTCTATGACCAAGCGCCAATCTGAGCTCTCTGCCTTGTTCAAACGGCTGTATGAAGACAGTGTTCTGGGCCGCATCCCCGATGAGCAGTACAGGATACTCTCCTCTGAGTACATTGCGGAGCAGAAGGCTATTCAAGAGGAACTGCCCGAGGCGCAGGCTCGTCTGACAGAGTTGAAAGATTCCGAAAGCAATGCCATCCGTTTCATAGAGAACGCTCGTAAATACACGGAGATATCGGAACTGACTTCAGAGATCCTGCATACTTTCATTCAGCGGGTCGAGGTTGGAGAACGTGCGGAGCGATACTCCCGAACAGCGCCGCAGGAGATCCGCATCTACTACAGGGACATCGGCATAGTGGACGATATCCCCGAAACAATGGACATCTCGGAGTTCTATGCGGAATATCCCGATGATGTTGCATAAAAAGAACAGGACGGCTGTGCGGTAACACAGCCGTCCTACAGGAAAACAATATTAACTTTTATGATGGTTCAAAATGTTTCCCTATGAAACGCTGGGGAAGTGCAGGGCAGTTTTGTTATTCTGTCGTTTCTGTATCTGCAGCACGAAGCTGCTTTTTCTTCTGCATATCCTCCCGGATCAGGCGATAGAAGGAAGCTGTCAGAGGGACACACAGGAGCATACCGGTAATACCCATTACACCGCCGCCTACCGTAATCGCGGCCAGAACCCAGATTCCGGGCAGGCCCATGGAGCTTCCCACCACCTTGGGATAGATCAGATTGTTCTCCAGCTGCTGCAGAATCAGGATGAACACAAGGAAAATCAAGGCCTTGATGGGCGACACCGTCAGGATCATGAATGCGCCAATAGCGGTACCGATCCAAGCGCCGGCAATGGGAATCAAAGCCGTGAAGCCCACCAGCGTGCCGATCATGGTTGCATAGGGCATCTGCAGAATCAGCATACCGATGATGCACAGGATGCCCAGAATCACTGCCTCCAGACACTGTCCCACAATATACCGATGGAAACAGTCATCAAAAATATGCGCCACATACTCGGTCTTTTTCAGCAAACGCTGCGGCATATAGGTTTCCAGCAGTCGATGCATCTGGCTCTTCAGCTTTTCCTTGGAACTCAGTACATAAAGGGAGAAAAACAGGCTGAGGAATGCTGTCACCAATCCGGAAAACACGGAAGAAACTGCCGAAACCACCACATTGACCACATCTCCGATACCGGAGGTCAGGAGCTCCACGATCTGTGCAATGCGGGACTGCCAGTCCACGCTTTTCAGGGTTGCAATAATATCCTCCGGCAGAATGCCCCATTTCTGAATCAAATCAGTGGCATTGTCCAGAAAATCCGGCAGCTCCGCAAAGATCAGCTGGAAGCAGGAAACCAATTGCGGCACGACCAGACCGATGACCAATGCAACGATGGCGATCAATGTCAGCAGCGCTCCAACCAGACAGACCGGCCGCTTCGCCTTCAGCAGCGCACCCTTTTTCCCGGGCCAGATCCGCTCATACGCGCTCATCAGAATATTCAGGATGTAGGCGATGATGCAGCCGATGAACAGCGGCACCGCAGCGCCCAGTAGGGTACCGATCACGCCGCCGATGGCAGGCCAGAAATGAATACAAAGATACAAAACAAAAATGCTGACTCCTATCTGCAGGAGAGTTTTCCATTGCAGCTTCATAAGGCACTCCTTTTCGTTTCTTTCTTTCATCTTAGTACAGAAACTGCCGTGAAGCAAGTAAAATTTTAGTTAACAAATTCCGGCCAGCAACAAAACAAACAGCGGCAGATTTTCGCGATACAGCTGAGGCAAGTCATTCAGAGGCAGTGGATTGCTGCCAAACCCGGCCTCAACGGTAACGCCCAGACCGGGAAACTCCTGCAGAAACCAGTCCCGGAAGCCTGCGTTGCTGCTCTCCGGCAGTGGATCGCACAAGGCATAACCGGACGCCGATGTCAAAAGCTGCGCCAGTTCCCTGTCGCGGAATGTCCCATCGGGATCTGCGGCATAAATTTCCCTGCCCTGTGTGTGCCATGCCGCCATAACATCCGGGCAGATTCGTCGGGTATAGTCCACCAGAGCCTCCGTTTCCGCCTGATTCAGCGGTTCCTCTCCGGGATAATCCCGCGGGCCCGGCTGCTGCTGTTTCTGATTCTTTGCCTGCTCCCAACGGGCCGGATAGTTCAGATTGAGATCCACGCCCTGCAAATTGGCCTTCCACCCCGCCGGAAAGGGCATCTCCGGCTGCGACTGCGCCAGCTCCTTTGCCCGCTTCCGTTCTTCCGGTGTGGCTTCGCCTGCCACCAGATCCGCCCCGTCCGGATTGACCAACGGAATCGCGTATAATGTGCATCTTTCAAACAAGTCCACGCAGGATAATCCATGCACTCTTCCGTTTCCCATGAGCCCCCGGCAGCAGTCCTCCAAAAAGCGCCACAGCAATAGCGCCGTGATACTTTCATTGGCATGGTGGGCAGCGGTCAGCAGAACCTTCCGCTCTCCCACTCCCAGTTTCAGTGCCTCAATTTCCCTGCTGCCTGCCGTCCAGCCCAGAATTTCGCTTTCCAGAAGCGGGCAATAACCCTGTAACTGTTCAGAAAACCGCTTCTGCAGCCCGCTTGTCATAGGCCTGTCCCAAGTCACGATTCGTTTCATTCGCACCCCTCCCAGGGTATTTATATGCAAAAGAGGGAACAGGCTTTCACCTATTCCCTCTTAACTATTACCTTTTACCTCAAATCAGCCGCCCAGATAAGCCTTTTTGACGCTCTCATCGGACAGCAGATCGATACCGGTGCCGCTGTTGACGATACGTCCGGTTTCCAGCACATAACCGCGGTCAGCCACGGACAGTGCCATCTGCGCGTTCTGCTCGACCAGCAGAATGGTGGTGCCGGCCTTGTGCAGGGACTGAATGATCTCGAAGATCTGCTCCACCAGAATGGGGGCCAGACCCATGGAAGGCTCGTCCAGCATCAGCAGCTTGGGCTTGGACATCAGCGCACGGCCCATGGCCAGCATCTGCTGTTCACCGCCGGACAGAGTGCCTGCCACCTGCTTGCGGCGTTCCTTCAGACGAGGGAACTGCTCATAAACGGAGGCAATGCTGTCGTCCACTTCGCTGTTGGGACGGACATAAGCGCCCATCTCCAGGTTTTCCTCCACACTCATCTGCAGGAACACGCGGCGTCCCTCGGGAACCTGCGCCAGACCCTTGGAAACCAGCTTGTGGGCAGGGATACCGGCCAGATTTTCGTTGTTGAACAAAATGGAACCGGTGCGGGAGTGGAGCAGGCCGGAGATGGTCTGCAGGGTGGTGGTCTTACCGGCACCGTTGGCACCGATCAGGGTGACAATCTCGCCTTCATCGACGTGGAAAGAAATGTCCTTGACGGCATGGATCGCGCCGTAATAGACGTTGATATTGTCAACTTTCAGAATAGTAGACACGATCTTAGCCCTCCTTTCCGCTGCCTAAGTAGGCCTTGATGACTTCAGGGTTGTTCTGGATCTCCGTAGGGGTACCCTTGGCGATGATCTGACCAAAGTTCAGAACGGCAATGCCTTCGCAGATGCCCATGACCAAGCTCATGTCATGCTCGATCAGCAGGACGGCGATCTGGAACATATCGCGGATCTTGACGATATTTTCCATCAGCTCTGCCGTTTCGGAGGGGTTCATGCCGGCGGCAGGCTCGTCCAGCAGCAGGAGCTTGGGCTCAGTTGCCAACGCGCGGATGATCTCCAGACGCCGCTGAGCACCGTAGGGCAGGGAACCTGCCTTGTGGTCTGCCAGATCTTCCATATGGAAGATGGACAGCAGCTCCATGGCACGCTCATGGGCAGCCTTTTCTTCCTTCCAGTACCGGGGAGCACGGAAAATGCCTTCCCACATGGAATACTTGATGTGGTTGTGCAGGCCCAGCTTGACGTTGTCCTCCACGGACAGGTTGTTGAACAGACGGATGTTCTGGAATGTACGGGCAATACCGGCGCGATTGACCTGCGCGGTGTTCATGGTATGGGTATCCACGCCGTCCAGCAGAATGGTGCCGCGGGTGGGCTCATAGACCTTGGTCAGCAGGTTGAACACGGTGGTCTTACCTGCGCCGTTGGGGCCGATCAGGCCGGCAATTTCGGTACGGCCGATGGCCATATCGAAATCATCAACAGCGCGGAGGCCGCCGAAGTCAATGCCCAGATGGCGGCATTCCAGAATGGGATGCTTGCCGATGTCGCGCTCGGGGATCTTATTGGTGGAAGGAACCGGCACCAGCTTGGTGGGCTCACGCTTCACAGTGTTGCTCATCTTGCGGCGCCTCCTTTCGTTTCTTCCCTCTCCTTGTTGAACAGGCGGGCGAAGAAGTTCTTCAAAGTGGGGTTATTTGTAGCCAGCATGACCAGAATCAGCACGATGGCATAGACCAGCATCCGGTAGTCGGCAAACTCACGCAGCAGCTCCGGCAGGACCGTCAGGGCAGCGGCAGCAATGATGGAACCCCACATACGTCCCTGACCGCCCAGAACCACGAACACAAGGATCAGGATGGATGTGTTGAAATCGAACTTGGAAGCGATGATGGTGTTCTGACCCATGGCAAACAGGGTACCTGCTGCACCTGCCAGAGCGGCAGAGGTCACAAACGCAGTCATCTTGTACTGGGTCACATTGATGCCGACGCTTTCGGCAGCAATACGGTTGTCCCGCAGTGCCATGATGGCACGGCCGGAACGGCTGTTGACCAGATTGAAGATCACGATCAGTGCGATCATGATCAGGATGAAGCCCGCCGTAAAGGTGGAGATCTTGGCCACACTGGGAATACCCATGGGGCCGGACAGGATCATGCGGCCGCCTTCCCGGAGAGAGATGGTGTTGTTGATAAAGCTGGAATGGAGACCTCTGTCATCCATACCAATGTACAGGTTGTTGATCAGGGACTTGATGATCTCACCAAAGGCCAGCGTCACGATGGCCAGATAGTCACCATTGAGGCGCAGAACGGGCACACCGATCAGGACACCGGCAATACCGGCAAACACAGCGCCAATGATCATGGCGATAGCCAGACGCAGGCCACCCATGGGGATGGCGTTCTGCAATGCGGACGCAGCCACGGCACCGGCAAAGGCGCCGACGCTCATAAAGCCTGCATGGCCCAGAGACAACTCACCCAGAATACCGACCGTCAGGTTCAGCGCCAGAGCCATGACCACATAGGCACAGATGGGTACCAGCTGACCTTTCAGAGAGGAGGAGAGCATACCGCCGCTGCCCATGATCTGCAAAATCACATAGGCGAGAATCACACCGGCGTAGGTGGCAAAGCTGCTGCGGGATTTTTTGTTGATCGTCAATCTTTTCATATTTCCCACCTCAGACTTTCTCGCGGATCTGCTTGCCCAGCAGACCGGTGGGCTTGATCAGCAGAACGATGATCAAAACAGCAAACACGATGGCGTCAGACAGCTGGGTAGAGAGATAGGCCTTGGCGAAGATCTCGATGATGCCCAGCAGGATGCCGCCCACAAAAGCGCCGGGGATGGAGCCGATACCGCCGAAAACCGCAGCGGTGAAGGCCTTGATACCGGGCATGGAGCCGGTGGTGGGCACCAGAATAGGATAGGAAGAGCACAGCAGCACGCCGGCGATGGCGGCCAGTGCGGAGCCGATGGCAAAGGTCACGGAGATGGTGGTATTGACATTGATGCCCATAAGCTGCGCGGCACCCTTATCCTCGGAACAGGCACGCATGGCCTTGCCGATCTTGGTCTTGCCGGTGAACAGGGTCAGACCAATCATGATGATCACGCAGGCGCTGATGGTGACCAGCGTCGTCCATGCGATGATCATCTGGCCGCCAAAGAGGCTCACGCCGGTCTTGCCGCCGAAGTTCAGGAAGCTGGGGAACATTTTCTGGCTGGCAGACCACAGCAGCTGGGCGCTGTTCTGCAGCAGATAGCTCATGCCGATGGCAGTGATCAGAACCGCCAGAGAGGGAGCCTGCCGCAGGGGCTTATAGGCCAGACGTTCAATGGTCATACCCAGAACGGTACAGACCAGCATGGCCAGCAGAATACCCAGAATGGGATTCA
Organism: Candidatus Avilachnospira sp.; assembly: GCA_045530865.1. GTDB lineage: Bacteria > Bacillota > Clostridia > Oscillospirales > Oscillospiraceae > Avoscillospira. Next base: position 5,188 of record JAZSCX010000015.1, on the reverse strand, counting down.
GGCCAAAGGAGGCAACCGCAAAGAAGCAGATATACGCGCCGACCATGATAACGTCGCCGTGGGCGAAGTTCAGCATCTTGGCAATACCGTAGACCATGGTATAGCCCAGAGCGATGATGGCGTACACACTGCCCAAGCTGATGCCGTTGATCAGATGGTTCAGAAATGACATAAATACACGCACCTTTTCATGAAATGGGTCTTGGATGGGCGACGATCAGCCCTTGTATCATCGACTATCCACGACCCATTTGGATTGTCAGAAACAGAAGAATACGGGAGGACTGCATTTGTATTGGCAGCCCTCCCGTAATACATGGCTTAATTATCGACTACGGGAATGGATCAGATTAGTCCAGACCGACGTAAGCGCCGTTCTGAATGACCATGCCCTTGGGGCTCTTGTCAACAGCGCCGGTCTCGTCCCAGGTCATGCCTTCACCGGTCAGGCCGTCGAAGGTGAAGTCGCCGGCGAACTTGGCAGACAGCAGGTCGCTCAGCTCGGAAGCGGACATGTCGGGCTTGGCGCCGGTGGCCTTCAGAGCCTCGTAGATGGCATAGACGCAGTCATAAGCGTCGGCAGCGAACTGGTTGGGAACCTCACCGTGCAATTCCTGATACTTGGCGACGAAAGCCTTGGTAGCCTCGTCCTCGGAGTCAGCATTGAAGGGGGTCAGCAGCAGGACGCCCTCAGCCAGAGAGGTATCGAAGCCTTCCACGGACAGAATGCCGTCCATGCCGTCAACGCCGAAGAACTTGGGAGCGTAGCCAATGGCATTGGCCTGAGTCATGATCAGGGAAGCGGGGCCGTAGTACATGGGCAGGAAGATCAGGTCGGCGCCGTTGTCCTTGGCGGCAGCGATCTGCACGGAGAAGTCGTTCTGGCTGTCGGTGGTGAAGGTGGTGGTGGAGACGATCTCCAGACCCAGCTCTTCAGCCTTGGCAGCGAAGGTGTTGTAGATACCGACGGAGTAAACGTCATCGTTCTTGTAGATGACGCCGATCTTGGAGCCCAGCTGCTTGTCGAAGATGTACTGAGCGGAAGCGGAGCCCTGGTTGGGATCCATGAAGCACAGCTGGAAGACATTGGTCTTGCGGGCAATGTCAACGGTGCCGGTCAGGGGGTCAGCAACGCCGCCCAGAACGTTGGTGGCGGAGGCGGAGGGAGTCAGATAGAACATGTTGTCAGCATTGGCTTCCACGGAGGTGGCAACGCCGGGGTTGGAGGTGACGGAGCCCAGGAACAGCTGCATGCCCCAGTCCTTCAGAATGTTGTAGCCGTTGACGGACTTCTCAGCATCGTGAGCGTCGTCTTCGAAGCGCAGCTCGAACTGCACGTCGCCGCCCAGAGCGTTGATCTCGTCCACAGCGATCTGCGCTGCGTTCTTAACAGCGGTGCCGTAGATGGCAGCGTCGCCAGTCAGGGGGCCAACGCCGCCCAGCTTGTAAACGTTGGTTTCAGCCTCGGGGGCTTCCTTGGCTGCACAGGCGACCATGGTGAACACCATGAGGACAGCCAGCATGAGAGCGATAAACTTTTTCATTTTACTTACCTCTTTTGTTGGATTTTTATTCCATGCCAAATGGCATAAAACACATTCTAATTTGGGATCCTTTCCCAGAAAAAAGCGGCTTTGCTTATTCAGCAAAGCCGTTTAACTTATAACCCCGCCGCAGTTGCAGCAGGAACTAAGTTCAGCTTTGCCGGTTCGGCAGAATAATTCGTACCAGTCCCAGAATGGAAATTCGTACAGCCATGGACAAAAAAGACACTGCTACAACGGCAGTGTCCAGAAGCAGAGTGCGGGCAGTATTGGACGCAGACTGGTTAGCCGGTGCATAACAGGAAGCATCGGCAAACATATTCATAGCGCGTTTATACATAGCGTTCATGCCGACAACTCCCTTCTGTGTTTCTCAATTTATTCTGCTAAAGCAATTTTGCTATGTCAATAGTCTACCTTTTTGGAGGAAAAAAGTCAATTATCAGGATTGGCAAAAAGCGCACAGGAAACCTCGTCTTTTTGTAGCAACATCACAAATTCTTAACAATTTCCGGAAAATTGTCCGGCCTTGGCGGCATGTTCTGTGCCGCCAAGGCCGGACATCTGTCTTTCTCACGGAGTAAAACTCTCAAAAACGCACAATCCGCGTTCCCCTTCCGCCTGATTCAGTTCGTCTTTGCTCCGCAGCGTCCAATAGACCATCTGAGGCCGGTGGAAAAAGCGGCACATCTGCAGGCCAAAGGTATACCGATCTGAAAACCGATAGGCCACAAAATCCGGACAGCCGACAATATTTGCCAACAGGTTAGTCAGAATGACCCCCAGCACCGGATGGAGTTTTGTCTCCCGATTCTGCAAAAAGTTTTCGGCCAGCTGTCCCCGGCAGACGGCAGGCCGGTGCTTCCGGAACCAGCCGACCACCCGGGGATCAAAGGATTCGATGCAGTAATCGCCCTTGTAATCATCCAGAACCGCTGCAGCCGCCGCTGACAGAGCCACATGATTGCCCCGCACCGCCTTTAACTCCACGATCAGGGGCGTTTTCCCCTCGAACAGCGCCAGAACCTCCTGCAGCAGCGGGATTTTTTCGCTGCTTTCCTCCAGCACAAACTGTTCCAGATCAGCAGCCGTCAGATCCTCAATACAGACATCCGAACCGGCTGTCCGCAGCAGGCTGCTGTCATGGATCACCGCCAGATTGCCGTCTGCCATCAGATGAATATCCAGTTCCGCGCCGAAGCCGCGCTCCACAGCCTTTCGGAAGGCTGCCATGGAGTTTTCCGGCACCTGCGGTTTGTCATGCAGGCCCCGGTGGGCATACCGGAACTGCCGCAGCACCGTCCAGTCTTTGTGATTTCTGCGGCAGCGGGTCAGCAGCACCCACAGCAGAACGCAAAACACAATCAACCAAATCATATCAATCCGCCGGAACAGTTCTCTTGTTGTTGCGCTTCATTCCAACTCCTCCAGTACGGCAGCAATATCCGCATAGACCCATGTGGGCTGGGCGTCGCTGGTTTTCAGGTCTTCCCGGGTGCCCTCGCCGGAGAGCACAAAAATGGTATCGATGCCCGCGTTGACGCCGCAGGCGATATCCGTATAGAGCCGGTCACCGATGAGTACGGTCTGTTCTTTTCCATAGCCGAACTTCTCCATGGCCAGCAGCGCCATTTCCGGCTGAGGCTTGCCGATGAACCGGGGTCTTCGCCCTGTGGCCCGGAACAGCATCTCGCACATGCTGCCGCAGTCCGGCACAGATCCGTACCAGGTGGGGCACACCCAATCGGGATTGGTGGCAATGAATTCCACGCCCCGGTTCAGCAGAATGCAGCAGTCCTCCAGCTTCTGGAAGGTCAGCTCCCGGTCGAAGCCGTGCACCAGCACAGAAATGCCGTCCTCCAACCTGTCCGTCACCCTGACGCCGCCATCCCGAAGCTGCTTTTTGAAGGTCTCCGTGCCGGAGACGTAGCACAGCTGCCCCGGATGGTTCTGCTGCAAATACAGCAATGTCGCGTCCACAGAAGTCAGAAAATCCTCCTCTGTAGCTGCAATGCCCAGACGGGCCATTTTTTCTATGTAGGCATCCACGCCCCGGGAGGAATTGTTGGTCAGAAACAGATATCTGCCGCCAATGTCCCGAACGTATCGCAAAAATTCCAGTGTGCCGTCAAACAGCCGGTCATCCAGATAGATCGTCCCATCCATGTCCAGCAGAAACAGTCGTTTTTCCTTCAAAGGTGCCATAGGAACCCTCCTTGTCATACTGTCTATCATTATAGGTTCTCTCCTCCCATTTGACAAGGGATGTGGAACAATTTATAATGAAGAAAACACACAATTGCGAGCCGCCACCGGCGGCGTGGCAATCTGTTCCCAGAAAGGTTAATCCATGAAAAACCTGTTTTCTCAATTGCCTGTCCTGCTGCTCCCGTGGTACGAAGCCAACAAGCGGGAGCTGCCATGGCGGCAGAACCGGGAGCCGTACCATGTGTGGCTTTCGGAGATCATGCTGCAGCAGACCCGGGTGGAAGCCGTCAGGGGCTACTATACCCGGTTCCTGGCTGCGCTGCCCACTATACAGGTGCTGGCAGAGGCCAATCCGGAACAACTGAATAAGCTCTGGGAGGGTCTGGGCTACTACAGCCGGGTGCGGAACCTGCAAAAGGCCGCAAAGCAGATCATGGAGCAGCACGGCGGCGTGTTCCCCTCCGATCATGATGAGATACGCAAACTCGCCGGAATTGGTGACTATACGGCAGGAGCTGTAGGCTCCATCTGTTTCGGTCTGCCTACCCCGGCGGTGGATGGCAACGTGCTGCGGGTCTGCAGCCGTCTGACGGCAGACAGCTCCCCCATCGACAAACCCCAGACAAAAAAGGTGCTGACCGCCGCATTGGCAGAGATCTATCCCGCAGGCCGCTGCGGTGATTTCACCCAGGCGCTTATGGAGCTGGGCGCCACAGTCTGCATGCCCAACGGCACACCAAAATGCGAGGTTTGTCCCCTTTCCGGCATCTGTCTTGCCCATCGGGACGGTCTGGAAACGGAGCTGCCCATCAAAACGACAAAAAAGCCCCGCCGGCAGGAGCAGATGACTGTGTTTATTCTGGAATGCGGCGGCAGCTTCGCCCTGCAGAAACGCCCGGAAACCGGATTACTGGCAGGCTTGTGGGAATATCCCCATGTGCCGGGGGAACTGGATGCGGAGCAGGCGCTGGCGCAGCTGGAAAGCTGGGGCATCCATCCGGAGGATGTGCAGCGCTCCACAAAAAAGGCCCATATTTTCACCCATGTTCAGTGGAACATGAAGGGCTGGTATATCCGTTGCGGAAACGCACCGGAGCTGTTCACATGGGCAGATCAGACCGCCCTGGACACGATCTATGCCCTCCCCACCGCCTTCCGCCAATTCCGGGAAATGAAATGACTGCCGCCGCAGACACGCCTCCCTGTGCGGAAGATGACGTCCCACGCACAACACCATTCAGCACTCCGCATTCAGCATTAAAAAAGTGTGCATCTTTCGATGCACACTTTTTATGTTATTGTAAAACGACAACCACGGGCTATGCCCGTGGCTCTAAAAAGGTTATACCTATGAGTAGTCCCGCCGCAGCGGGAGCCTCCCTCTGACGAGGGAGGTGGATTTTGCGAAGCAAAAGACGGAGGGAGAGAAAACGTTA
>JAZSCX010000082.1:0-3588 GCA_045530865.1 Candidatus Avilachnospira sp. | reverse complement strand
CTTTTGAGGATTTCAAAAAACAGCTCGCTGTCAGACAACGGCAATATAACAATTTCCCTATGAGACCGCTCAACTGGAAGTCTCCTAAACACGTTCTTTTTTCTTACCCTAATGTGTAACACATCATTGACAAACCTACATCAATAAACGCAAGAAACTAAAACATCAACTATAAATAGAAGCACTGTGATAATGGTAGCAGAAGCAGGTAGTTTTGCAATCCAATTTCAGAAATTTCATGAATTTCAGAAGCTGTATGCCGTGCTTTCTCGCCTTTGTATGAAAAATACGGCACTTTCAACGGAAATTTACCGAAAAATCCCGTTTTTTTTCAGGAAAACCCCTTGATTTTTCGGTTTGAGGGGGATATAATATAGGTAATCTATTGTATACTTTACAAAAGACTGGAGAGCTTGGCTCCCCGGTCTTTTTGATTGGAAAGGAAGAATACCATGAAGATCACCGAACAGGTATGGCAGTTTGCCGAGCCGGTGGTACAGGAAAAGGGCTGTTCCCTGTGGGACGTGGAATACGTCCGGGAAGGCGGCGAATGGTTCCTGCGGCTGTACATCGACAAGGTGGGCGGTGTGGACATCAACGACTGCGAGGCAGTCTCCCGGGCAGTGGATCCCATTCTGGACGAGAAGGATCCCATTCCGGAAAGCTATCATTTTGAAGTCTGTTCTGCCGGTCTCGAGCGGGTGCTGAAGCGGCCCTCCGATTTCGCGCAGTTTATGGGCAGCAAGGTGCTGGTGAAGCTCTATAAGCCCAAGGGTGGCGCCAAGGAGCTGAAGGGCACCCTGACCGGCTACGAAAATGGCAATGTGACCATCGATCAGGCCGGCACATCCGTAACGTTGGAAAAACAGGAAGTCGCACTGGTGCGGCTGTACGTGGAATTTTAAGGAGGAATAGGAAAAACATGAACGCAGAAATCTTCGGCGCACTGGCACAGCTGGAAAAAGAGCGTGGTATCCCCCAGACCTACATGATCGAGAAGATCACCCAGGCTCTCGTTGCCGCCTACAAGAAAGATAAGGACGGCTACACGGACAATGTGTTCGTGGAGGTGCAGGACGGCGAAATGAAGATGTTCGTCCAGAAGGAAGTGGTGGACGAGGTCTATTCCCCCGCCACGGAGATCTCTCTGGATGCCGCCCGCAAGATCAACAGCCGCGTGGAGCTGGGCGATCTGGTGAACGTGGACGTGGAGACCAAGGCCTTCGGCCGCATCGCCGCCCAGACTGCCAAGCAGGTCATCATTCAGGGCATCCGCGAAGCCGAGCGGGGCATGGTGTTTGAGTCCTTCTCCTCCAAGGAGCATGAGATCCTCACCGGCACCGTCCTGCGCATCGAACCCGGCTCCGGTGACATGACCATCCGCATGGGCACCGGCAATGACAAAACCGACGCCCTGCTGTCCGGCGGCGAGCAGGTCCGCACCGAAAGCTACAAGGAAGGCGACCTGATCCGCGTGTATGTGGTGGAAGTCCGCCGCTCCAACCGCGGCCCCCAGGTCATCGTGTCCAGAACCCATCCCGGTCTGGTCAAGCGCCTGTTCGAGCTGAACGTTCCCGAAATTGAAAGCGGTCTGGTGGAGGTCAAGTCCATTGCCCGTGAGCCCGGCTCCCGTACCAAGATCGCCGTCTGTGCCACCGAGGAGAACATCGATGCCGTGGGCGCCTGTGTCGGCCCCAGAGGCGGCCGTGTGGGCGCTGTGGTGGATGAGCTCCGCGGCGAAAAGATGGATATCGTCGTCTGGTCTGAGGATCCTGCCCAGTTTGTGGCTTCCGCCCTCAGCCCCGCCGATGTGGTGTCCGTCACGGTGCTGCCCGGCGCTGCCAAGGCCTGCCGCGTCATCGTTCCCGATGACCAGCTGTCCCTTGCCATCGGCAAGGAGGGCCAGAACGCCCGTCTGGCAGCCCGCCTGACCGGCTATAAGATCGATATCAAGCCCGCTTCTCAGGCAGAAGAAGAGCCCGAAGCAGAAGAAGCGGAAGCATAAAAAGGCTTCTCCTTGAGGAGAAGCTGGCCCCGCATCTTCAGGCGGGGTCTGCCGCCGTAATTTCCATTGTTCGGCGGCTGTCACCGAAGGTGACTGATGAGGTGAAAGGAACCTCGCAGACACCTCATCCGGCGCTTCGCGCCACCTTCCCCTCAAGGGGAAGGCTTGCAAGGAGGTAACGGCATGCAGCAAAAGAGAATTCCCATGCGGCAGTGTGTCGGCTGCCGGGAGATGAAACCAAAAATAGAGCTGATCCGGGTGGTCAAATCTCCGGAAGGTCAGATCTCTCTGGATTTTCGGGGAAAAGCACCGGGCAGAGGCGCTTATGTGTGCCCGGATATGGCCTGCCTGAAGCGGGCGATCAAGTCCAAGGCGCTGGAGCGGGGCTTTGAAACCGCCATTCCGCAGGAGATTTACGACGGCCTGCTGCAGGCCATGGAGGAGGGCGACCATGAGTAACAGAGCCCTCGGCTATCTGGGTCTTGCCCGAAGGGGCGGCAATCTGGCCATCGGTGAAGAGCCCGTGGGCATCGCCTGCCGCGGCAATCACGCCCGCCTGATGGTTCTGGCGAAGGACGCCGCGGACAACACCTTCCGCCGGGCCAGATCCTTCGCCTCCGGCGGCAAGCCTCCCATCATCCGGGTACCCTTTACCAAGGATGAACTGGGCGACGCGCTGGGCGTCAACGCCTGCGCCATCGTGGCGCTGACCGATGTGTCTCTGGCGCTGGCCTTTGTGAAGGCACTGGAGGAGCCGGAGCACTACGCTCAGCTGCTGGAAACCCTGCAGGCGCAGGTGGAGCGGGTACAGAAGCGCCGCAAAGAGGAAAAAGCCCATCAGAAGAACATCCGGCTTGGCAAAAAGAAAGCCGGAACGAAGTAACACACTATCTCAATTTGGAGGTGGCTATATTGAGTATGATCAAATACCGGATCGGTGAAATGGCCAAGGATTTTGGTGTGCCCACCAAGACCATCACCGCCCTTGTAACCGAATTTTTTGAAAAACCGAAGAGCACCCAGCAGGTGCTGACGGAAGAGCAGCTGAATGTGCTCTTTGACGTGCTGACCCAGCGGAACCAGATCAGCAGCATCGAGCAGGTTTTTGCCACGGCACAGACCGTCGAGGCTCCCAAGGCAGAGGAAAAGCCTGCAGAAGCGCCCAAAAAGGAAGCTCCCAAGGCCGAAGCGCCCAAGGCTCCTGCCCAGAATACCCAGAAGCCCGCTGCTCCCGCACCCAAGCCCAAGCAGCCTGCTCCCCAGCCGGAAAAGCCCAAGGAGCCGGAGCGCAAGCGGGAACGCCGTGTCATCGATACCTCTGCCGTCACCGTCAATGCCGACCGCTTTGACGACCGGGTGGATGTGCTGGTTTCCGAGCGGGCCCAGAACTTTTCCGGCGGCAAGCAGAAGATCGGCAACAAGAACAAGCAGCAGAACCGCAGCAACAAGTTCGCCGGCAACAAGCGCCGCAGCGAAGAGCAGGAGAAGATGCGCCGCCTGCAGCTGGAGGTTGCCAAGAAGGCACCTCTGGTGGTCAAGATCGGCGATGAAATCACCGTGGGTGAGCTGGCCTCCCGCATGAA
>JAZSCX010000024.1:0-12561 GCA_045530865.1 Candidatus Avilachnospira sp. | reverse complement strand
CTTTTGAGGATTTCAAAAAACAGCTCGCTGTCAGACAACGGCAATATAACAATTTCCCTATGAGACCGCTCAACTGGAAGTCTCCTAAACACGTTCTTTTTTCTTACCCTAATGTGTAACACATCATTGACAAACCTACATGCCGCCCCTTGAGGGGAGGTGGTTTGCGAAGCAAACCGGAGGGGTGTCTGCAGGCAGCACCTGCCGCATTGTCAATCGTCAAAAACCGTGTTATAATAAGAAAAAACCTGTTTCAAAGGAGAACCGCCATGGAAGTTCGACTGCTGCCCTGCGAAAGCTACGAAATGGATCTCTGCCGCGCTGCCCTGCGGAAGGCAGTGGGCGCTCTGGACTGGGTCAAACCGGGGATGCGGATCGGCGTCAAGGCCAATCTGCTTTCTGCCGCAGCGCCGGAAAAGGCCGCCACCACCCATCCTGCCCTGCTGACGGCTTTAACGGAGCTTCTGATAGAAAAAGGCGCGACCGTGGTCATCGGCGACAGTCCCGGCGGCGTGTACACCGCCGCCTATCTGGATAAAGTCTACAATGCCTGCGGCCTGCGGCAGGCGGAAACTGCCGGTGCGGAGTTGAACCATGATTTCTCCGTGGCGGATACGGTGTTCCCCCAGGGCGCGGTGCTGAAAAGTTTTGTCCGCACGGCCTGGCTGGACAGCTGCGATGCCATCATCAACTTCTGCAAGCTGAAAACCCACGGCATGATGGGTATGACCTGTGCCGTGAAGAACTTTTTCGGCACCATTCCCGGCACCATGAAGCCGGGCTACCATTACCGCTTCCCCCAGCCGGAGGACTTTGCCTCCATGCTGGTGGATCTGCAGCTGTACTGGAAGCCGCGGCTGCATATTGTGGATGCGGTGACTGCCATGGAGGGCAACGGCCCCGGCTCCGGCACGCCCAGGCACATGGGGCTGCTGCTGGCATGCGAAGATCCCTTTGCGCTGGATCAGGTCTGCGCCCGGCTCATGGGGCTGGAGCCGGAGCGGGTGCTGACCCAGAAGGCCGCCCTGTCCCGTGGACTGGTTCCGGCCTTTACCACCAACGTTCCGTGGGAGAATTACCGCAGTGAATTTGTTCTGCCGCCCACCCGAAGCACGGTATTTTTCCGTTTTTTGCCGGGAAAAGCCGGCGAAAAGCTGCAAAAATCCCTGCAGAAAGCCCTCTCCCCCCGCCCCGAACTGGTAAAAAACTGCATTGGATGCGGGAAATGCGCCAAAATTTGCCCTGCAAATGCCATTAAAATAGAGCAAAATCGCCCCGTTTTTAACAGAAAAACCTGTATCGGCTGCTTCTGCTGCCAGGAATTCTGCCCGCAGGGAGCACTGGAAGCCAGACGCCCGCCCCTCGCCAGACTGCTGACGAAATAAGGATGTGACATTATGCAAAAAATCAACCGAATCTGGGAACTGGATGCCCTGCGGGGCTTTGCGGTGCTGTGCGTGGTGGTGCTGCATTTTCTCTATGATCTGAATACCCTGATGGCCATTCCCATCGTGGATAACCCGGTGATCTATGTGATCATGCAGTACGGCGGCATCTTGTTTGTCGCCCTGTCCGGCCTGTGCGCCACACTGGGACAGCGCAGCTTCCGCCGCGGTGCGCTGGTTTTTGCCTGCGGCATGGTCATCACGGTGGTGACGGTGGGCATGGCAAAGCTGGGCATGGCCCATGAGAGCATCATCATCTGGTTCGGCGTGCTGCATCTGCTGGGCGTGTGCATGATGGTCTGGCCGCTTTGCAAAAAGCTGCCGGTGTGGGCGCTGGCGGTACTGGGCGTAAGCTTTGTGGCACTGGGCTACTGGTTCGATACCATAACGGTGGACACCCACTGGCTCATCTGGCTGGGACTGAAGTTCCCCGGCTTTGCCACGTCCGATTATTTTCCTCTGCTGCCCAATCTGGGCTGGTTTTTGCTGGGCGCTGTGCTGGGCCGCACCGCCTACAAAAACAAAGCCACACTCCTGCCCAAATTCCCGGCAGAGGCGGCGATCATCCGCTTTTTCCGCTGGTGCGGCACCCACAGTCTGTGGATCTACCTGATCCACCAGCCGGTGATCTACGGAATACTCTCACTGGTGTGAGCGTATTCCGTAGAAAGTAACAGGTAATAGTGAATAGGTAATAGGTAAGGTATCCACCGAAGGCGGATGATCAAAATTGTCGCAAAGCGACACCTCACTTCTTCACTATTCACTATTCCCTATTACTTATCAAAAACGGAACCTCCCGTTGGGGAGGTTCCGTTTTTGTTATACCAGTCTTGCGCCTGCGGGGATGCTGTCATCCAGCATGACCACATTCAGTTTGTCACCGCGCTCGGCGGAGAGGATCATGCCGCAGCTGTCCTGACCCATCATCTTCCGGGGAGGCAGGTTGGTGACAGCTACCAGCGTCTTGCCGATGAGCTGTTCGGGTTCATAATACTGGGCGATGCCGCTGAGGATCTGGCGATCCACACCGGTGCCGTCGTCCAGCTGGAACTTCAGCAGCTTATTGGACTTCTTGACCTTTTCGCAGGCCTTGACCTTCACTACGGTCATCTCCACCTTGCAGAAAGTGTCGAAATCCACGGGAGGCAGGGGTTCGGGCAGAGGATCTTCCTTGGGAGCCTGAGCGGCCTTGGCTGCGGCCTCCTGAATGGCCTCCAGCTCAGCCAGCTCCTTGTTCAGGTCGATGCGGGGGAACAGAGCGTCACCGGCGGTGACGGCGGTATCGGCAGCCAGCACGCCGAAGGTGGCGAGGCTGTCCCAGCCGTATTCGGCAGCGCCGATGCGCTCCATGATCTTCTTGGTGGTATCGGGCATGACAGGCTCCACCAGAGCGCCGCAGATGCGGACAGTCTCCAAAAGGTTATACATGACCTTTGCCAGACGAGCCTTCTTGCTCTCGTCCTTGGCGAGGACCCAGGGGGCGTTCTCGTCGATATACTTATTGGCGCGGGAGATGACCTTGAAGGTCTCTGCCAGGGCGTTCTGGAACTGATACTTTTCCATCTGCTCTTCGTACTTATCCCGCAGACCGGCTGCCATAGCCATCAGCTCGGCATCCATGGTCTCATCGGCCTCCTGCTCCACAGGCAGGGTGCCGCCGAAGTACTTCTGCACCATAGCCACGGTTCTGGAGACCAGATTGCCCAGATCGTTGGCAAGGTCGGTGTTGATGGTGCCGATCAGCAGCTCGTTGGAGAAGTTGCCGTCGGAGCCGAAGGGGAAGGAGCGCATCAGGAAGAAACGCAGTGCGTCCACGCCGTAGCGCTCGGAAAGCAGATAGGGATCCACCACGTTGCCCTTGGACTTGGACATCTTGCCGCCGTCCAGCAGCAGCCAGCCGTGACCATAGACCTTCTTGGGCAGGGGCTCGCCCAGACTCATGAGCATGGCGGGCCAGATGATGGAATGGAAACGGACGATCTCCTTGCCCACGAAGTGGACATCGCAGGGCCAGTACCTGGCATAATCGTCATACTTCTCGTTCATGAATCCCAGCGCGGTGATATAGTTGTTCAGGGCATCGATCCACACATAAACCACATGACCGGGATCAAAGTCCACGGGCACGCCCCAGGTAAAGGAGGTGCGGGACACGCACAGGTCCTCCAGACCGGGATCGATGAAGTTGTTGACCATTTCATTGACGCGGGACTTGGGTTCCAGGAAGTCGGTCTCGGTCAGCAGGTCACGGACAGGCTTGGCGTACTTGCTGAGACGGAAGAAATAGGCTTCCTCTTCGGCATCCACCACATCGCGGCCGCAGTCGGGGCACTTGCCGTCCTTCAGCTGGCTTTCCGTCCAGAAGCTTTCGCAGGGGGTGCAGTACTTGCCCTTGTAAGCGCCCTTGTAGATGTCGCCCTTGTCATACATCTTCTTGAAGATCTTCTGAATGGCAGCAACGTGGTAGTCGTCGGTGGTGCGGATGAAGCGGTCGTAGGAAATATTCATCAGCTTCCACAGGTCCAGAACGCCGCGGTCGCCCTTGACGATATTGTCCACGAACTGCTGGGGCGTGACACCTGCTTCCTTGGCCTTGTTTTCGATCTTCTGGCCATGCTCGTCGGTGCCGGTCAGGAACATCACGTCGCAGCCCCGCATTCGCTTGTAGCGGGCCATGGTATCGGTAGCAACCGTGCAATAAGCGTGGCCGATATGCAGCTTATCGGACGGATAATAAATGGGAGTTGTGATATAAAACTTCTCTTTGCACTTGTCACACATGGTGAACAACCTCCTATTCAACCGTAAAATACGGCAGATTCCCAGTATTTTAATATTTTAACACCAAATCGGGAAAAATACAAGACAATTGACAGTTGACAATTGATAATTGACAATTGTGGTATCCGCTTCGCGGATGATTGGAATTTCGGAGGGCAGGGGTCTGGGCGCCCTACAATGCATCCCGTAGGGCGGGCAGACCCCTGCCCGCCGTTTTTTCAATCCGTCGCCGAAGGAGACACAATCATTGTCAATTTCAAATGTGATAAAGTCACTTGACGGGCATGATATGATAAGTATAGAAAATAATGGAAAGAATGTGCGCTATGTTACCTTTCAAAAAACCCACCATCGAGGACCGGCAGTGGATTCAGGAAATCTACGAATGTTCCGGCTACCGGGGCGCGGAATACACCTTTGCCAACCTCTACCTGTGGTCTTATTTCTATGGCGAGGTCTGTCAGTACAAGGGCTTTCTCTGTCAGCGGCTGAATTTTAAGGACATCCACCAGTATATCTATCCTGCCGGCTGCGGTGACCCCAAAGAGGTGCTGGAGCTGCTGTGGCAGGACAGTCACGCCAAGGCCTGGCCCTTTGTGGTGCGGAGCCTGACGGAAGAGACCATGGCGAAGCTGCAGGCGCTGTACCCCGGCAGATTTACCTATGAGGAAAACCGTAACGCCTTTGACTATCTCTATGAGATCGGCACGCTGGCAGATCTGGCGGGCAAGAAATATCAGGCCAAGCGCAACCACATCAATCGCTTTGTGGAAAACAATCCCCACTGGTATACCGAGGTCATCACCCACGATAATATGGATGTCTGCAAAGAGCTGGCGGAAAAATGGTGCGAAAGCCACGAGGATGCCGGTGATAAGCGGGCGCTGGACAAGGCCTTTGCCCACTTTGACGAGCTGTGCTTTGAGGGCATCATCCTCTATGCCCGTCCCGGAGAGCCTGTGGGCTTCTCCATGGGCAACCGCATCAGCCGGGATACCTTCGATGTGAATTTTGAAAAGGCCTTTGCCGATGTGCAGGGTGCCTATCCGCTGGTGAACCGGGAGTTTGCCCGGTATATCCGGCAGAACCACCCCGAGATCGTCTACCTGAACCGGGAGGACGATATGGGTTTGGAGGGCCTGCGGAAGGCAAAAGAGAGCTATCATCCGATTTTTCTGAAGAAGTATATTGCGAAAGAGATCGTGTAAGGAGAGCACCCCTGCCTCCCCTTGAGGGGAGGTGGCAGGCCGCAAGGCCTGACGGAGAGGTGAATTGGCAAATGCAAAGTTTGTCATATTGCCTGCAAACACCTCTCAGTCACGGCTAGTTAACGCCGTGACAGCTCCCCTCAAGGGGAGCCTTTGGTGCGATGCCAATAAAGGAGTGCTTTTATGCTGCGTATCGCAGAACCGGCAGATTTTTCTGCCCTTGCTGCCCTCTGGGCAGAAGCCTTTGGGGACAGCCCGGAGGGTGTTGCCCGGTTTTATAAAGCCTTCCCCGACTGCCGGTGCTATGTGGCGGAGGAGGCAGGACAGGTCGTATCCATGGTACACGCCCTGCCGCAGATTCTTTCTCCCGATCTTCCGGCGGCCTACGTCTACGCCGTGGCCACGGCGCAGACCCACCGGGGCAGAGGGATCTGCCGTGCGCTGATGGCCTTTGCCGAGGAAGATCTGAAACAGCAGAGCTTCGCCTGTGCCGCTTTGACACCCGGCGGAGAAAGCCTGTTCCGGTTTTATGAACAGCTGGGCTACCGGACGGCCTTCACCCGAAACCGCACCGCCTTTCCCGGTGGAACGCCCATTTTCGCTGCGGAATACGCCCTGCTGCGGGAGCAGGTTCTGACCGTGCCCCACATGGTCTATGACCTGCCCACACTGGAATATGCTGCCCATGCTTACGGTCTGATCTTCTACCGCACGCCCACGGGCATTGCAGCTGCCGGTGGCGGCTATACGGCGGAAGTTCTGCCGGAGGATCAGGGCGGACAGCCCTTCGCCATGATCAAATGGCTGACGGAGCCGAAGCTGCTGGAGCGTCCGTATTTGGGGTTCGCTTTGGAATAAGAATTGTTGCGAAGCACCATAAAATATGGTAAAATAATTTGATATTACAAAAAGAAAGAGGCATTTTTATGCTGGAACTGCAAAATCTGACCCTGACGGTTCCTTCGGAAAACGGCACCACCGATATCCTGAAGGACGTTTCCCTCACCATTGAGGATAAAAAGTTCATTGTCATCACCGGCCCCAACGGTGGCGGTAAGACCACCCTTGCCAAGGTCATCATGGGTCTAGCACAGCCCACCGCCGGAAGGATTCGCTGGAACGGTGAGGACATTACCGACCTGAATATCGCCGAGCGCGCCAAAACGGGCATCTCCTACGGTTTTCAGCAGCCGCCCCGGTTCAAGGGCATGAAGGTCTCCGACCTGCTGCAGATCGCCGCAGGCAAAAAGCTCAGCCATGCCGAAGCCTGCAGCTACCTGACCAAGGTCGGCCTGTGTGCCCGGGACTATGTGGACCGCGATGTGGATACCTCCCTCTCCGGCGGCGAGGTCAAGCGCATCGAGATCGCCACGGTGCTGGCGAAGGACTCCGACCTGATGATTTTTGACGAGCCGGAGGCCGGTATCGACCTGTGGAGCTTTGCCCGTCTCACCGAGACCTTCCAGGAGCTCCACGCCCGCCGGGAAAAGACCATCCTGATCATTTCCCATCAGGAGCGGATCATCCGTCTGGCCGATGAGATCGTGCTGATCTCCGGCGGCCGGATCCAGAGCCGCGGCCCTGCCGATCAGCTCTACTCCAAGATCATGGCAGACACCATTACCGGCTGCAACAAACTGGAGGTGGACAGAAAATGCTGAATGAAATTCAGAAGCGAATTCTGCAGGAGGTCGCCGACCTGAAGGCCATCCCCGAGACCGGCGCCATCAACATCCGCTCCGATGGCAAGAAGGCCTTCCGCCAGAATTCCGAAAATATCCAGATCATTTCCAAAACCGACAAGGACGGCATCGATATCCACATTGCTCCCGGCACCAAGGCGGAGCATGTCTACATCCCCGTGGTCATCACCGAAACCGGACGGCACGATGTGGTCTACAACGATTTCTTCATCGGCGACGGTGCCGATGTGAAGATCGTGGCAGGCTGCGGCATCCACAACTGCGGCGACTGCGATTCCGAGCATGACGGCGTGCACACCTTCTTCGTGGGCAAAAACGCCAAAGTCACCTATGTGGAAAAGCACTACGGCGAGGGCGAAGGCACCGGCAAGCGTGTCCTGAACCCCCAGACCATCCTCTATCTGGAGGAGGGCGCCAGCGTGACCCTGGAGACCGTGCAGATCCGCGGCGTGGACGATACCAAGCGCTACACCCGCTGCGTGGTGGGCTCCAACGCCGAGATCGTCATTCAGGAGAAGCTCCTGACCCACGGCGACCAGAAGGCCGAAAGCGAAATGGACGTGTTTCTAAACGGCGAGGGCAGCAAGACCCGCGTGATCTCCCGCTCCGTGGCGCAGGACAATTCCGTGCAGATCTTCTATCCCCGGGTGGAGGGCAACAACCCCTGCTTCGGTCATGTGAGCTGCGACGCCATCATCATGGGCAATGCCCGTGTCCGCGCCATTCCCGAGATCACCTGCAACCATGTGGATGCCGGTCTGATCCACGAAGCCGCCATCGGCAAGATCGCCGGTGAGCAGATCTTGAAGCTCATGACCCTGGGTCTCACCGCAGAAGAAGCGGAAGAGAAGATCCTGGAGGGATTCTTGAGGTAACGATACGCACCAAAGGCTCCCCTGCGTAAGGGGAGCTGTCAGCGAAGCTGACTGAGGGGTCGCTCCAAACAGGTTCCCACAACAACCCCTCCGTCTCGCTGCGCGAGCCACCTCCCCTTGCACAGGGGAGGCTTTCCTGCAAAGCATAAATAGAGGTACGCTTATGTTTTCCATCACCCTCATCTGCATGGGCAAATGCAAGGAAAAATTCTATATTGCCGCGGCGGAGGAATACGCCAAGCGGATGAAGGGCTACTGCGAGTTTAAACTTCTGGAGCTGCCGGAGTACCGCCTGCCGGAAAATCCCTCTCAGGCAGAAATTGAGCAGGGGCTGGCACGGGAGGCCGAAGCCATCCGCAAGGCCATTCCCAAGGGGGCATGGTTCTGCGTGCTGACCCCGGAGGGAAAGCTGCAGTCCTCGGAAGAACTGGCGGAGACCCTGAAAGTCGTGAAAAACTCCGGTAAATCCGCCGCCTGCTTCCTGATCGGATCCTCCTTCGGCATGGATCCCAGCCTGAAGGCACAGGCAGATCATAAGCTCTCCATGAGCAAAATGACCTTCCCCCATCATCTGGCCCGGGTCATGGTGCTGGAGCAGCTCTACCGGGCGGAAAGCATTCAGGCGGGAAGCAAGTATCATAAATAAAAGGCTTCTCCTCGAGGAGAAGCTGTCACCGAAGGTGACTGATGAGGTGTGTGCAGGAAGTCTCCGTTCACCTCATCCGTCTCGGCTTTGCCGAGCCACCTTCTCCTCAAGGAGAAGGCTTGAAAGGAGTGCATATCATGATTCACTATAAATCCGAGATGACCCATGAAGTAAAGTCCAATCTCCGCGGGGGCGTTGGCGATCTGGATTTCTGCCATCTGCTGCCCAAGGAGGCACTGGGCAGCTGGGCCACCATGCTGGCGGCTGTGACCCTGCAGCCCGGTGAAAGCGTGGGCGAGCATCCCCATGTGGACAACGGTGAGCTGTACTATGTGCTCTCCGGCTCCGTGATCATCGCCGAGGACGGCGTGGAAGCCGAGCTGCATCCCGGCGACGCCGAATTCTGCGCCCATGGACATACCCATGCCATCCGCAACCACACCGATGAGCCCGCCGTCTTTCTGGCGCTCATCGTGCCCAATCCCTGATGCGGGCGGCATTGACTGCCGGTCTGGAACGGGCCGGAAAGCAGCTTTCGCAGCAGCAGATCGATCAGCTGTGTGAATTTGGCCGGCTGCTGGTGGAAAAAAATCAGGTCATGAACCTGACCGCCATCACCGAACCGGAAGCCGTGGCGCAGCTGCATTTTCTTGACAGTATCTCAGTGCTGGACGCCGCCGACTGCAAGGGCAAGTCCGTCATTGATGTGGGCTGCGGCGCCGGATTCCCCGGTGTGCCCATGGTCATCGCCGAGCCTACCATCCGTCTGACCCTTCTGGACAGCCTGCAGAAGCGCACGAACTGGCTGCAGGAGATTCTGCCCGGACTGGGTGTCAAAGCGCAGGTTGTGGCTGCCCGGGCAGAGGAGTATGTCACCGGTTGCCGGGAGCAGTATGATCTGGCCACCTCCCGTGCCGTGGCACGGCTGAATATTCTGGCGGAGCTGTGTCTGCCCTATGTGAAGATGGGCGGTTACTTCCTTGCCCTGAAGGGCGCCATGACCACGGAAGAGGTGGATGAGGCCAGCAAAGCCATCACCACCCTTGGCGGCAAGGTGCGGCGGATCTATGAATACCCCGTGGCCGACGCCATTCACCGCATCGTGGTGGTGGAAAAGGTGCGCCCCACGCCGAAGCAGTACCCCAGAGCCTTTGCAAAAATCAAAAAGAACCCGTTGTAACGCAAACCGCAAATGAGGTGTGAGTATGTATCGGATTTTTGATTACAACCCCCAGCTGAAGGACTTCGCCGGAGATATTGACCTGCGGATGTTCCTGTACCGCAGCACCAAGCAGCGGATTCTGCCCAAAAACGGCACTCTGCTGGAGTTCGCCAACGCCCACCATTATTACGGCTTCCACCATGTGGATGGCGGCTGGTACTACCGGGAGTGGGCGCCCAGCGCCTGGCAGCTGTACCTGACCGGTGACTTCAACAACTGGAACCAGACCAGCCATCCCCTGAAAAAGCTGCCCAGCGGCAGCTGGGAGCTGTATCTGGAGGGCGATGACGCCCTGTGGGAGGGCTGCAAGGTCAAAACTGTGGTGGACGCCAATCTGACCCGCACGGAGCATATCCCCCTGTACGCCCGCCGGGTGGTGCAGGATCCCAAGACCATCACCTTTACCGCCGAGGTCACCGATGACCGGAAGCTGTACCCCTGGACCGATGGTGATTTCTGTGGGGAAGAGGACCTGTTTATTTACGAAGCCCATGTGGGCATGGCGCAGGAGGAGGGCAAGGTAGGTGCCTACCGGGAGTTTGCCGATCTGACCCTGCCCCACATTCAAAAGGCCGGCTACAATACCATTCAGCTCATGGCCATCATGGAACACCCCTACTACGGCTCTTTCGGCTATCAGGTTTCCAATTTCTATGCCGCCTCCAGCTGGTTCGGCAAGCCGGAGGATCTGAAATATCTGGTAAACAAGGCCCATGAGATGGGAATCCGGGTGCTGCTGGATGTGGTGCACTCCCACGCGGTGAAAAATACCGCCGAGGGCATCAATATGTTCGACGGCACCGTGTGGCAGTTCTTCCATGACGGCGAAAAGGGCGATCACCCGGCATGGGGTACCAAGTGCTTCGACTACGGACGCACCGGCGTGCTCCACTTCCTGCTTTCCAACCTGAAATTCTGGATGGAGGAATACCATTTCGACGGCTTCCGTTTCGACGGCATCACTTCCATGCCCTACCACGATCACGGCCTTGGCACCAATTTCGATAACAACAAAAAATACTTCTCCTACAACACCCACACCGAAGCCATTACTTACCTGCAGCTTGCCAATGAGCTGATCCGGAAGGTCAACCCCAACGCCATCACCATCGCGGAGGATATGTCCGGCATGCCCGGTATGTGCCTGCCCATCGAGGACGGCGGCATCGGCTTTGACTACCGGCTGGGCATGGGTCTGCCGGATCTGTGGATCAAAACCGTGAAGGAAAAGCAGGATCAGGACTGGGAGATCGGCAAGATGTGGGGCGATATGTGCCTGCGCCGTCCCGGCGAAAAGACCATTGCCTATGTGGAGAGCCACGATCAGGCGCTGGTGGGCGACAAGACCATGATCTTCCGTCTGGCGGACGCCAACATGTACACGGACATGGACAAGGCCTGCCACAATCCGGTCATCGACCGCGCCATTGCCCTGCATAAGATGATCCGCCTGTTCACCCTGGCAGGCGGCGGTGAGGGCTACCTGAACTTCATGGGCAACGAATTCGGTCATCCGGAGTGGATCGACTTCCCCCGGGAGGGCAACCACTGGAGCTTCCACTACTGCCGTAGACAGTGGAGCCTGCTGGAAAACGGTTTCCTGAAATATCAGTGGCTGGGCGAATTTGACCGGGATATGGTATTGCTGAGCCGTGAAAACCGGCTGTTCAGCCAGCGCATGGCGGATCTGCGGCTGCTGAAGGAACCGGAAAAGACCATTGTGTTCTCCCGCAACGGCCTGCTGTTTGCCTTCAATTTCCATCCGGAGCAGTCTTTGACCAATGTGCTGGTGCCGGTGCCTGACGAAGCGGACTATGCCGTGGAGCTGACCACCGACGATCACAAGTACGGCGGCTTCTGCCAGATTCATCATCAGATCTACCCCACCAAGGTCTTTGACGGGCAGCACTATGTGGAGCTGTATCTGCCCGCCCGCACCGCCATGGTGCTGCGGGAGAAAAAGCGCCCCAAGCCCGCGGCAAAGAAAGCCCCGGCAAAAAAGGCCAAAAAAGCGCAATAACACCGGAGGAAGCCATGGAAACACTGCTTGTTCCCGCCTATGACCGCGGCGAAGAGGTCTGCGGCCTGATCCAGGAATACATCGACGCCCAGCTGCGGGAGCAGCCCAATTTCCGGGGCTACCTGACCCAGCAGCACTATGAAGAGGAGCTGCTGCATCCGGAGCAAAAATACGGCATGCCCGATGGGCGGCTGTACCTGCTGCTGTACGGTGGCAAGCCTGCGGGCTGCATCGGCCTGCGAAAGTTGGATGCGGAGCGCTGCGAAATGAAGCGGCTTTATGTCCATCCGCAGTTCCGTGGAAAGGGACTGGGCGATCTGCTGGTGCGGCAGATCATCGATGATGCCCGCCGGATCGGCTATCAAAAAATGCTTCTGGACACCTTCCCCTTTATGGTGGCCGCCATCGCCCTTTACCGGAAATACGGTTTTTATGAAATCCCCAGCTACAACGGCAGCCCCATGAAGGAGTTGGTCTATCTGCAGCTGGAGCTGTAACGAAAAAGCAGACGCCTGCCTGAACTGAACCAGTAAAACTGGACAATAGACAAAAAGCCCCCTGATGTAGGATAATAACTACATCAGGGGGTGTTGTTATGTCAGGAAAGAAAGGGCAAAAGCATTATCCAGAAGCAATACAAAAAGAGGTATTGCGGCGG